>JAFGEN010000156.1 GCA_016931595.1 Candidatus Aminicenantota bacterium
AGGACGAGCCGAAGGAAATCCTTGTTGAGAAGGAGGACGAGCCTGCCGATCGAAGCGCCGAGGACCTTTCGGATGCCGATCTCCCGGACGCGGCGGGCGATGTTGAACGAGGCGAGTCCGAACAGCCCGAGGCAGGCGATCAGGACGGCCAGTGCGGAAAACGCTCCGAACAGTTTCCCGGACCGGGTCTCCTTCCTGTAGAGAGCGTTGAACGCATCATCCAGAAAGAAGTAATCGAACGGCTGGCCGTGCGAATTCTCCTCGAAAACCGACCGGAGGACGCCCAACGTATTGACGAGATCGCCGGGGCGAACGCGGACGGCGATCATGTTTCCTTCCTCGTAAATGAGGGCCATCGGGGAGATCGTTTTGTGGAGGGAGGCGAAATGGAAGTCCTTGACGATGCCGATGACGCGATAATCCGTATCGCCGAACTTGACCTTCTTTCCGGCGAGGTCCGTCCAGCCGAAGTCGCGGACGGCGGTTTCATTGAGCAGGACGGCCGGCTTGTCCCCGGCCCGGAAATTCCGGCCCATGGCCAGCCCGATGCCGAAGACGTCCAGGAAATTCTCGTCGACGTAGTCGCAGGTGAAATCGCAACTGGTCTTCGTCCCGTCCTCCTTGACGGCTTCCCATCCCGTCCAGCCCTGGCTGATGGCCGTCGGCAGGCCTCTTGTCAGAGAGGCCTTGACGACCTCGGGCCGGCCCTCCAAGGCGGTCTTGATCGCCGGCAGCTTCTCTCTCGTTTCCGGTTCCGAGGCGGTCATGACGATGACGTGCTCCCGGTCATATCCGAGGCGGGCGGACCGGACATAGCGCATCTGGTCGAGAATCACGAGGGTCGCGGCGACGAGGGCGATCGAGGCCGTGAACTGGGAGACGACCAAGATGTTCCGCATGAAGGACCCGCCGCGTTTCGAATCCGAAGACCCCCGGATTGTCCGAACGGGAGAAAGGGAGGACAGCATGGCGGCCGGATAAAGGCCGGCGCCCAGGGCCGCCAGAACGATGGTCGCGGCCAGCCAGGGCAGGACGCCGCCCTTGCCGGCAAGGCTCAGGCGCAGCGGAATGCCCATCACGGAGTCGAACCAGGGCAGGACGAGGGCCAGGAGCCCGAGGGCCAGAAGGCCCGCCAGGATCATGATCGTAAATGATTCACCCAGGAATTGACGAAAGACTTGAACTCTGAACGCGCCGTTCACTTTCCGGATGCCGATCTCCCGGGCCCGAAGCCCGGACCGGGCCGTGGCCAGGTTGATGTGGTTGACGCAGGCGATGAGAAGAACGAGGACGGCGATGAACATGAACAGGCGGACGTTTCGCGGATCGCCCGTCTCGGCGTAATCGCTGGAGAAATTCGATTTCAGGTGGATATCCGGCAGGGCTTGGAGACGAAAAGACCGGCTGAAGGGACGGGATTTGCTTCCTTGGGCCTCCAGGCGCGACATCCAGGCGGAAATCCCGGCCTCGACCGATTCGGGCGAGGCCGCGGGCGCCAGTTCGAGATACATCGGAAAATTTTGAACGTTGTAACTGCCGAACATCCAGGCAAAATCTTCATCGGACCGGAGCGTGTCCAGGGAGATGAGATATTCGAACTGGAGATGGGAGTCTGACGGGACGTCCCGCAGGACGGCCGTGACGGTCAGGTTGCGCGGCTTGGCGATATCCTTGAAAATCATCGTTTTTCCGACGGGGTCCTGCCGGCCGAAATATTTTTCGGCGAGGGATTTCGTCAAAACGATTTTTGCGGGGCCGTCCAAGGCCGCGGCCGCGTTACCGCCGATGACGGGAAAAGAAAACATGTCTAAAAAACCGTTCTCGGCGAAATATCCCTTCTGAAAAAATTGTTTGTCCTCGAACTGGAGAACCGGTTTCCCCCAGGGAGGCATGATCCGCACGCATCGATCGATCCCGGGAACCTCGGCCTTCAAGGCCGCGGCCAGCGGATCAGCCGTCCTGACCCCCGTGCTGTTCTTGTTGACGTTGATCACCCGGAAGATCCGGTCGGCGTTTTCTTGGAACCGGTCATAACCCGTTTCGAACCGGACGTAGGTCAGGATGAGGAGGAACGAGGCGATCCCGACCGCGAGTCCGGCCAGGTTGATGAGCGACGCGGCCCGGTCCCGGATGAGGGTGCGGAGATAGATGACGAAATAATTTCTGAACATGACGATGCTCCAATAGAATTTTGTCGAAAGGAATCCGGGGATGGATTTGAGGATCTGGCCGGCATACCAGGCGTCGGCGGAGGCCCGGCCGCGGCGTTCCGCGATCTCCGCGTAACCCTCGGCGAAATCCCCGAGCGGGGAGAATCCGCCGCCGTCCGGGCAGATGAGGCCGAGGATCTTTTCGGCGAGGCGGGGCGGGTTTAGGGAAGAGTCGGACATCGGAGGCTCCGTCAGGCTTTCTGGAATTCGGGGGCGAGCTCGGGAACTTCGTTCCAGACGGCCAGTTGGAGGGATTTCACGTCCTCGAGTTCGCGCAACCCGGCCGCGGTCAGCCGGTACATCCGCTTGCATCGGCCTCCCCGGACTTTTGTCGGACCGCTCTCGTAGGATTCGAGCAACCCCTTTTTCTCAAGCCGGTTCAGCGGGTCGTAGACCGAGCCGAACGACCACTCTTTGGCCGAAATCCTGTTGAGGAAGTCCCGAATCGGAACGCTGTAGGCGTTTTTATCCAGCTTCCAGACGGCGATAAGGACAAGCTCTTCGGGTCTTGATAATAACCTCATTTCGTCCTCTTCATTTGATTTCATCCATAGTCTGGAACAAATCAATCCCATTTGTCAAGCATTTCTTTTAGTCTCCGGAGAATATCGTTTTATCGCCTGGAGCCTCGTTGACAGCATCCCTCGGACGAGAGTAGGCTTTCGGCATCGACTCCGCATCATCGAGGAGCGCCCATGTCCAAATCGTTTTCCCGCCTCATCGGCCTCATCGTCATTTTCGCAACCTTAGCCGCCGCCGGCTGCTCGGCCGCGGGATCCCTTCAGGTGGAAAACCTGCGCTGCGAATACCGGACCGACCCGGTCGGAATCGACGCCGCCCAACCCCGTTTGAGCTGGGTGCTCGTTCCGTCAGACCCCTCCCGGCGGGCCCTTAAGCAATCCGCCTACCGGATCCTCGCTTCCTCCACGCTTTCGGCCTTGGAAGCGGACCGCGGTGACCTCTGGGACAGCGGCAAGGTAGCCTCCGACCGGCAAAATCAAGTCGAATACGCCGGTTCGGCCCTCGAATCGGCCCGGGAATGCTTCTGGAAGGTCCAGGTCTGGGACCAGGATGGAAGGCCGTCCGCTTGGAGTCCGGCGGCCCGATGGACGATGGGTTTGCTTAAAGCCGAGGAATGGCAGGCCCGGTGGATCGGACACGATGCCGCCACGGGCGCGCCGGACCCGAAGGCCATGCTCCCGGCGGCTTATCTCCGGAAGTCTTTTCCTCTGGACAA
>JAFGEN010000157.1 GCA_016931595.1 Candidatus Aminicenantota bacterium
TGCTAGTCGCACTGCGAACCCTTCGCAACGAAGCAAATGCGGCCATATCGGCTCGCCCCGATTCGCAAGGCTCATGTGGGACTTGCCTCGGCTTGCAGGGCAAGCAAGGCATCGCCCGAAGGGTAAATCCTCATATTTTCTATCTTATACAATACAAAAGAAATATAAGAATTTAAAAATATTTATGAATAATCCAGGATAAGGAGCACCCATGCTGAAAATCGCCATTCCCCTAGCCGGGGGAAAATTATCCCTCCATTTCGGACACTGCGAACGCTTCGCCTTGATCGAAGTCGATCCCGCGACAAAAAAAATTCTGGGAAGAACGGACCTCGAGGCCCCGCCGCATGAGCCGGGCCTTCTTCCGGCCTGGCTCGCGGAGCGCGGAGCGGGCGTCATTATCGCCGGAGGAATGGGCGGCCGGGCCCAGGGCCTGTTTGCCCAGAAGGGAATCGAAGTGGTGGTTGGAGCCCCGGCCGAGACGCCGGAGAAGCTGGCCGAGGCCTATCTGAACGGAACCCTGGAAACCGGCGGAAATCTCTGCGACCATTGATTCCGATCCGGGGGCATCGGATGCGCGTTCAAGTCCTGGTTGACGATCAGGCCGCAGCCGGCCTGGTTTCCGAGCACGGCTTGGCTTTATGGATCGAAACCGGAGACCGGGAGATCCTTTTCGATACGGGGGCCGGGACGGCCCTGGAGGCCAATGCCGCGGCCATGGGCGTTGACCTCGGGCAGGCCGGGATCATTGTTCTGAGCCATGGTCATTACGACCACACGGGGGGGTTGACCGCCGCCCTGGCCCGGGCTTCGAAGGCGGATGTCTATTTCCGGCCCGGAATCGACCGCGTCCGTTATGCTCTGAGGGGCGGGACGGCCAGGGAGGCCGGGATGCCCCAAACCTCCCGGGAGGCGTGGTTGCGGCTTTCCCCGGCCCGGCGTCACGAGGTCCGGGACGCCCTGTCGATTTCCCCGTCGGTCGGCCTGACGGGATTGATCCCCAGAGAAACTTCATACGAAGATACGGGAGGACCGTTTTACTTTGACCCGGAAGGCTTGGTTTCCGACCCGCTCGACGACGACCTGGCTCTCTGGATTCGTCGGGAAAGCGGCCTCGTTGTGATCGTCGGCTGCGCCCACGCCGGCTTGGTGAACACCTTGAACCGGGTTCAGGCTCTCAACCAGGGCTTAAAAGTCGAAGCCGTTATCGGCGGATTTCACCTGGGCTCGGCCGGCGCGGAGCGGCTGGCCCAAACCTTCGCCGCCTTGCGGCGGTTGGACGTCGGCCGGATCGTTCCTCTCCATTGCACCGGGGCGGCCGCCGTCGGCTTCATGAAGGAAGCCCTCGGGGGACGGGTTCAACCGGCGACGGCAGGGGCGGTCTTCGAGTTGTAGCCCGGGCTCGGTCTTAACCTGCATGATTCATAAATATTTTAAAAATCTTATAATTCTTTTGTTTTATATAAGATAGAAAACATAAGGATTTACCCTTTGGGCGAGCCGATATGGCCGCATTTGCTTCGTTACGAAGGGTTCGGTCACGGCGGCGGCCTCAAAACCCGCCTTTGTATTTGCAGAATCGCCGCAGCATGTTTCGTGTTCCATGAGGTCGGGTTGCCCCGAATATGGAATTCGGTTATAAAAGTGTGTTTCCCCGACGGGAAACGAGCGCCATCAGCGGATGTGATATATGAACATCGAACGAAACGACCGATCGCTTCTTCCGGGCCGGTTCAGCCGGGCCGATATTCAAAAAGCCGTGATCGGCCGCGATGCGGCTTTTCAAACGCCCTACGGCCTCCGCCATCTCTTCTATGCCGATTATACCGCCTCGGGCCGCGGGCTGACCTTTATCGAACAAGCGCTGACGGAAATCGAGCGGACCTATGCCAATACCCATACGGAGGACGATTTCACCGGCAAGACGATGACCCGCTTGGTCCACCAGGCCGAGGCCCGGATCAAGAAATTCGTCAAGGCCGGGCCTCACGACAAGATATTCGCCGCGGGGTCGGGTTCGACCGGGGCCCTGAAAAAACTCCAGGAGATGATCGGGGTTTACCTCCCTCCGGTCACCCGGGAACGGATCGAGACGATGTGCCGGACGGTGGGGGAGAGCGGCCTGAACATGGATGAGCCGCTCCGGCGGATCAAACCGGTCGTCTTCATCGGCCCTTACGAGCATCACACGAACGAACTCATGTGGCGGGAGGCCTTCGCCGAGGTGGTCGTCGTCGGGCTTGACCGAAGGGGAGGCTTTGACCTGGACGACCTGGAACGGAAGCTGGATGACCCGGCCCACGCGGGACGCATTCGCTACGCCTCTTTTTCCGCCGGGTCGAATATCACCGGCGTACGGACGCCGGTCTTTGACGTCGCCCGGGCCTGTCATCGAAGCGGCGTCCCGGTGTTCTTCGATTTTGCGGCCATCGCCCCCTATGTCGAGATTGACATGAACCGGGACGGGGAGTCGGCCTTCGATGCCGTCTTTTTCTCCCCCCACAAGTTCCTGGGCGGCCCGGGCACGTGCGGGATCTTGATCATGAAGGACCATCTCTACCGGTCCGACCTGCCCCCGACGACGGCCGGGGGAGGCACCGTCGTCTACGTCGGTCCGAAACGGCACGATTATTCGCCCGATATCGAGATCAGGGAAACGGCCGGAACGCCTCCGATTCTCCAACTGGTCAAGGCGGCCCTGGCCATGGAAGTAAAAGAAAAAATCGGAGCGGCCCGGATCGAGCGCCTCGAGACCGGCTATTTGACCCGGTTCCTGGACCGGCTGAAGAGCATCCCGGGGATCCGGTCCGTCGGTCCGGATGAGGCCGGCGACCGCATTCCGATCCTTTCATTCAATATCGATCACGGCGACCGGATCCTCCATCCGAAATTCGTGACCAGGCTTCTCAACGACCTCTTCGGGATCCAGTCGAGGGCCGGCTGCAGCTGCGCCGGTCCCTACGGCCACCGGCTCCTGGGAATTGACGAAGCCACTTCGCTCCGCTACCGGGAGGCGATCGTCTGCGGCCGGGAAGGGATCAAGCCGGGCTGGGTCCGGATCAACCTCCACTGGGTCTTCGAACCCGCCGACCTGGACTTTCTTTTCCAGGCGATCGCCTTTATTGCCGAAAACGGGGCCGAGTTCCTCCGCGACTACCGGTACAAGGAAGAAACGGGGGAGTGGGTGCACCGCAAGGACGCCTTGGAGCGCGGGCCGGCTCGGGATGCGATTCGGGCCGCCGCCGGGGCGAGAATCTCTCTTGCCAAGCTGCCTTCCCTTCGCCGGGAATACCTGCGGGCGGCCGCGGCGGAAGCCGAGAAGCTCCGGCTCAAGGGACCGGTCCGCCGTCGGGACGACGGCGCCGACGCCGGTCTTCGGTATTTCTACATCGCCGGGTGATCAAATTGAGACCTGACCCCCTTGCTTTTGATATAATGTCGACGAATCTGATCGATATGAGGAGCGTTTGTCATGGCTACGCTTGAAATCGAAGGAAAGGCGATCGTCCTGAATGAGGAAGGATTCCTGGATCATCCCGAGGAATGGAATAAAGCCGTCGCCGCCGCCTTGGCCAAAAAGGAAGAGGGAATCGAGGAACTCGGCCCGGACCACTGGGCCGTCATCGATTACATCCGCGGTTTCTACCAGGAAAAGCAACTGGCCCCGATGGTCCGCAAGATCTGCCAGACCACCGGTTTTTCCCTCAAGCACATTTATGAGTTGTTCCCGTCCGGGCCGGCCAAGGGCGCCTGCAAGCTGGCCGGCTTGCCGAAACCGGACGGCTGCGTCTGACGGCCGGCCGCCGGTCAGCGTTTCCTGGTCGAGGCGATCTCCTGAACCGCCTTGATCGCCGCGTCGATGTGGGCCTCGGTGTTGAAGGGGCCGATCCCGAACCGCACCGCGCCGTGGAGCTTATCCGACCCGAGATGCTCGTGGACGAGCGGGGCGCAATGAAGACCCGTCCGGCAGGCGATGTTGTGATCGACATCGAGCATCGTTCCGACGTCGGATGCGTCCATTCCCTCGACATTGAAGGAGAGGACGCTGATATGGTCGCGGAGGTCTTTCAGACAGTAGAGGATGACGCCGGGGATCTCGCGCAAGCCGGCAACGAGCTTTTCGGCCAGGGCCATTTCCTGGTGATGGATCGCATCCAGGCCCTTGGACTCGATCCACTTCACCCCGGCATGCAGGCCGGCGATGCCGGGCAAGTTGGGAGTCCCGAATTCCATCCGGTAGGGATATTCCTCGAGGTGGGATTTTTGGGCCGAGCGGACGCCTGTGCCGCCCGCCCGCGTCTGCCGGACCTCCACCCCCTCGCGCACATACAATCCCCCGATGCCCATGGGGCCGAGGAGCGATTTATGGCCGGTGAAGCAGAGGACGTCGATGAAATCGGCTTCCATGTCGACCGGGATTTTCCCGGCCGATTGCGAGGTGTCGGCGACGAACACGATCCCCCGGTTGCGACATCGCCGCCCGGTTTCGCGGATCGGCTGGATGGTCCCGATGACGTTGCTGGCGTGATTGAGGGCAACGACTTTCGTATTCGGCTTGAACCGCTTTTCGATTTCGTCGGGGTCGACAAACCCGTTTTCATCGAAGGGCACGATATCGAGTTCGACCTTGCGGTCGCGGGCCAGGTGGTACAACGGGCGGAGCACCGAGTTGTGTTCGACCATGGTCGTCACGGCGTGATCCCCCTCGTCCAAAAGCCCCCAGAGGGCCAGGTTCAGGGCGTCCGTCGAGTTGTAACCGAAACAAAGCCGGTTGGGGTCGGTCCCGTTGAAAAACCGGGTCATCTGCTTGCGGGTGCCTTCGAGGACCTCTCCCGCTTCCAGGCAGAGATCGTATCCGGACCGGCCGGGATTGACGCCGGCCCTCCGGTAAAAAGAATCCATGAAGGCATACACTTCTTCCGGCTTGGGGTATGATGTGGCGCCGTTGTCGAGAAAGATGATGGATGAAGACATCCTCTGATCTCCTTGAAGGGAATCTTTGAGAGACGCCTATCCTATGAAAAGACGCCGTAAAAAGCAACCCGATAAAATCACTTGGAAAAAAAGCGAGGCTGCGCCGGCATGATATAATTGAGAAAAGCGCATGGATCCGACGGGAGGAAACGACGAGACGATGGGCATTCAAAGGCGGTTCTGGCTCGGACTGGGAAGCAACGAAGGCGACCCGCCGGCAAACCTGAGGGACGTGCTCCGAAGGCTCCGGGCGGAAGGCATCCGTGTCATCCGCCGTTCACCGGTTTTCCGGACCGAGCCGGTCGGCAACAAGGACCAGCCCTGGTTCCTCAACCAGGCGGTCGAAATCCGGACCGTCCTCGGACCCTCGGATCTTCTCCGGACGGCGAAAAAAATCGAGAACGCCATGGGCCGCCGGACAGGCCCGCGAAACGGCCCGCGCCCGATCGATCTCGACATTCTGTTCGGGGAAGGCCCCTCCCTTCGGACGGCTGCCCTGGTGATTCCCCATCCGCGCCTGGCCGAACGGCGTTTCGCCCTCATCTCCCTGGCGGCCATCGCCCCGAAACTGGTCCACCCCGAGTTGCACAAAACGATCCGGCAGCTTCTTCAGGAGTGCCCGGATGCATCGCGAGTCGAACGGCTGCGTGTCAGCGCTTCAAGACGGAAAGATCCAGGACGGGGTTCACCTCGTGCCATTGAGGCCCGGCTTGGGCGTCGTACCGGGCCAAACCGTAAACGCGAACCCAATTGCCTGCCCGCGGGGCCAAAATCCGGTCGGGGCTGAGGATCGCGCAAATCACGTAGGGGCTTTCGCCCTCCGGCGAAGAAGCCGGCATGAAATGGAGAGATTTTCCTCGGGGTCCATCCAGACTTTTCGGACATATCCCTCGGTGGCGATTCGGCCGCTTTACTTTCGGCTTCGTTCAAAATATAATTGTCTTCGGACTTGGAAGTCAAGGTATCCGGCCGATGCCGGATGGGCCGTCGAAAAACGTTAGAGAAACAAGGAAGAATTCTTCCCGAGGCCGTGTCGATATATAAGAGGAGATTTTCATGCATTCTTACAATAATCGCAAATATTGCGGTTTTCGTACCTGTTTTCTTTTCATCGGTCTTCTCCTTATCGGGTTGCCGGTTTCCGAGGCCGCAGAGGTCCGGCTTCAAGGCAAGGTTGCGAGTCTCGGCGGAAAACCCGTCGTTGGAGCCGTCGTGCTTCACCGGCAAAGCGGCCTGCAAACGACCACCGGAGAGGACGGCTCTTTTACTCTCGCGCTCGAACGGGCGGAGCGGCTCGTCTTGGAAGTCATCCATCCCGACTACGTCGACGGCCTGTTCCAGGTCCCGGCCAAGTCGTTCGGTGGAACCGTCTCCCTGGTCCTGTCACCGCTGATCCGCCAGAGCGAAGAAGTCGTCGTCACCGCCCTGCGCTATCCCGAGCCCACGGTTCACATCCCGGCTGCGGCGACGGTCCTTGCGGAAACGGCCATCGGCAAGGACCGGGACGCGAACCTGACCCAGGTCCTGGCGGAATCCACGGGCATGGCCCCCATCGGAACGGGCGGCTTCTCCATGGTTCCATCGATCCGGGGGATGGCCCGAAACCGCATTCTCATCCTGATCGATTACGCCCGGGTCGCCAGCGACCGGCGGACCGGACCCAGCGCCTCCTTCATCAGTCCCGAGGATATCGACCGGATCGAGATCCTGCGGAGCCCTTCTTCCATTTTCTATGGGTCGGATGCCCTCGGCGGAGTCGTTCACATTTTCACGAAAACGGCCCGGCAGGAGGGGATCCGCGGCGCGGTCCATGCCGGTTACGGGACCAACGGCGAAAACGCGGAATACGGTTTGAACCTCTCCGGTAAAACAGGGCCGTTTTCTTTTTACCTTTCCGGACAGAACAACCAGGCCGAGGACTACGAGTCTCCGGACGGTTTGGTCAGCCTGTCGCATTATCACCAAGCCGGCTTTTTCGGCCGGGCCGCTTACGAAACCGAAGCCAGGAAAATCGACGTGAGCTTCCTCCTGGGCAGGGGAACGGACATCGGCAAGCCGGCTGCGAACTCCGCCGGCAAGCCGACCTGGTACCCCCGGGAGAACCAGAACCTGACCCAACTCCATTGGACGGAGAACAACGTCGGCGGAGGTTCACTGAACCTCATGGCCTTCGCCAACCCGAACTTCATCGAAACCCGGAAGAACACGGTGTCCGGCGGCGCATCAGGCTCCTTTGTGTCCAAGGGAGAATATGCCAAGACCGAAAGCACCGAGTACGGCGCCCAGCTGTCGTACAGCCGAATCTTAGGCGAATGCTTTCGCCTGACAGGCGGCGTTGACCTGTTCGGCCGGGCTGAAGCCGGGGCCGTTAACATCGCGACGTCCTATAACGAGGCGGGGACGGTGACGAAGCTTGTGAATGAAACGGCATACAACGAAGGCAAGCGCCGCGACCTTGGTTTCTATCTTTCCGCCGATTTCACGGGCGTGAAGAACCTCGACCTGATCGCCGGCCTTCGTTACGACCTGGTCGACCAGAACGCACGACCCGGAGGGGGGGGCGAGGTCGTGGAATCCAACCGGGATGCCGTGACCGGGTTTTTCGGCGCCTCTTACCGGGTGACGGATCATTGGACGGTGTTTGCCAATTTCTCCCGGGCTTACCGCGCTCCCGGCCTGGGCGAACTCTTTTATTCCGGGATCACCGGCCGCGGCGTTATCATCGCAAATCCCGGCCTGACCCCGGAAACGAGTCTCAATGGAGACCTCGGTGTCCGGTACATCGGAAAACGCTTCTACGCGGGACTGTACGGCTTCCTGTACAACATAGACGACCTGATCGACCGGTATCTCGTGGCAGAAAATGTGTACGCTTACCTCAATGTCGAGGATGTCCAAATCAAGGGAATCGAATTCGAGTTGGAATATCACCCGGTCGCAGGCTTGAAGCTTTTCGGCAACGGCGCATTCATGGACGGCGAAAGCCGGCTCACCGGAGACCCGGTCAACGACATTCCACCGTTCCGCCTCTTTGCGGGCGGACGCTATCAATGGCGGGGCCTCTCGTTCGAAATCACCGGAATGCACCAGTCGGCAAAAGACATTCCCGGACCCGCCGAGATCGCCATCCCGGCCTACACCTATTTCCAAGCCCGGGTCGGCTATAACATCAATACGGCAATCAGCCTCTTCGCCCTGGTGAAAAATGCGCTCAACGAGGCCTTCCTGGGACGGCCGGACCCCGACGGGGTTTTTGAGCCCGGTCGGAACATCGTCTTTGGCGCCCGGTATCGTTTTTAAATCATCAAGGTTAAAACGCATCGCGGAAGTGCCGGATCAACGGGCAGTCGTCTTCCAGGAATTCGACGGCGATGACGTCGAAACGGCAGGGGGGGTCGTTCAGAATGGCCTCGCGCTCGGTCAGGAAACCCTGGGCGACCCGCCGGATCTGCCGACGCTTGGCGGGAGTGACCGCCTCTTCGGGATAACCGAGGGTGGGATCGGTCCGGGTTTTGACTTCGATGAAAACCAGCGTCGCTCCCTCGTAGGCGACGATGTCGATTTCCCCACGGTTGAATCGATAGCCGCGCTCGACGACCTGGAATCCTTCCCGTTTCAGGTAGCGGACGGCCGCCTCTTCGCCGCGCCGGCCTAGTTCGACCCTGTTTTCTTCTCGATTTTCCAGCGGACCCCGTCCTTGGTGTCTTCCAGGACGACCCCGTTTTCGAGAAGCTCGCGGCGCAGCCGGTCGGCCGCGGCCCAATCGCGAGACTTGCGGGCCCGTTCCCGCTCCTCGATTTTCGCCCGAAGGTCGTCGGAGATCTCCAGGTCCCGCCGCTCGGGCAGAACGGCCAGGACTTCGTCCACTCGATAGACGAAATCCAACAGTCGTTTTGCCTCATTCAGCCCGATCTTTTTTCCCTGGATGAGCGGATTGGCCTTGCGGATCAAGTCGAAGAGCCCGGTCAGGGCGGCCGAGACATTGAGGTCGTCCTCCATCCCTTCCCGGAACGTCCGTTCCGCACAGGCGATCAAGTCCAAGGAGGCGTCCGTTTTTGCCGCCGGAAAGATCCGGTTCTCCAATTCGTATACGAAATCCTTAATCCGCTTGAGCGCCGCGGCCGATTGCTCCAGGGATTCAAGGGTGAAATTCAGGACTTTCCGGTAATGGGTTCCGACAAGGAACATCCGGAGGGCCGAAGGATCGACGCCGCGGGCCTCGACGAGGTCGCGCAGGGTGTAGAAGTTCCCCTTGGACTTGGCCATCTTTTCGCCGTCGACGACGAGGTGGTGGCAGTGAAGCCAATACCGGACGAACGGCTTTTCGAAATAAGCCTCGGACTGGGCGATCTCGTTCTCGTGGTGGGGAAAGATATTGTCCACTCCGCCGCAATGGATGTCGAAACTCGGGCCAAGATACTTGCTGCTCATGGCCGAGCATTCGATGTGCCAGCCGGGCCGCCCGGGGCCGATGTCCGTCTCCCAGGACGGCTCGCCTTCCCTGGGGGCTTTCCAGAGTGCGAAATCGCGGGCGCTGTCCTTTTCGTATTCATCCGATTCGAGGCGAGCTCCGATTCGGGAGGTTATTCTCAGGTCATCGGGATTGATCCCCGAGAGTCTCCCGTAGGCCGGAAATTTTTCGATGCTGAAATAGATCGAGCCGTCTTTCCGGTAGGCCACGCCTTTGTCCAGGAGGCCCTTGATGATCGCGACCATCTCAGGAATGTGCTCGGTCGCCCGCGGGTAATGGTCGGCCGGCCGGATGCGAAGCAAGGCCAGGCCGGAAAAGAACGCCCGAACGAAAGGTTCCGTGTATTCGCGGAGGGAGACGCCGGACGCCCGGGCCCCGCGGATCGTCTTATCGTCCACATCGGTGAGGTTCATGACCTGGACGGTTTTAAACCCGGAATACCTCAGGAACCGCAGGAGCAGGTCCTCGAAGACGTAAGCCCGGAAATTGCCGATATGGGGGAGGTCGTAGACGGTCGGGCCGCAGGTGTAAACACGGACTTCGCCGGGATCGAGAGGCTGGAATTCCTCCTCCCGGCCGCTCAGGGTGTTGTGAAAGCGTATCATCGGCCCCCCATTATAACGGCTTCGTTCGATGAAAAAAAGCCCGGAATTTGACCCGGCCGCGTTTTTATGCCATAATACCGTTTAATTCTTCCGTATCAATCATTTAAGAGTGCTAAATGAAGAATATCATCGCTCTCCGCAGGGAAGACAAAAATCCTTGGGAAAAACGGGTTCCCCTCATCCCCAGCCATGTCCGCGAGCTGGTGAAGGATCTAGGCGTTAAGTTCATCGTCCAGCCGTCGCCCATCCGGGTGTTTGCCGACGACGACTTCAAACGCGAAGGGGCCAAGGTCCAGGAAGACCTCTCTCCCGCCTGCATCGTCATGGGGATCAAGGAGATGCCCGAGTCGATGTTTGAGCCGGGCAAGGTCTATATTTTCTTTTCCCATACGATCAAGGGTCAGAAGGCCAACATGCCCATGCTCAAACGTCTGGTCGAGCGGAAGTGCACCCTGGTCGATTATGAAAAAATCGTCGACGACAAGGGGCGCCGACTAGTCTTTTTCGGCCGACAGGCCGGCACGGCCGGGATGATCGAGTCGTTCTGGGCCCTGGCCCGCCGGCTCGATGCGGAGGGATTGCCCCATCCTTTCGGTCCGGTCCGCCGGATGACCGAATACCAGAGCCTGGTCGAAGCGAAAGAAACGATCGATGAGATCGGGGAGGGGATCCGGCGGGACGGCCTTCCGGAGCACCTCGTTCCCTTCATCTGCGGCTTCACCGGATATGGACACGTCTCCCAAGGCGCCCAGGAGATTTTCGACATCCTCCCGGAAATCGACATTACACCGGAGGAGTTTCCCTCCTTCATCGCCTCGGGCAACTTTTCCTCCCATCGGTTGTATAAAATCGTCTTCCGGGAGGAGCACCTGGTCCGGCCCAGGGATCCCGGACAGGAGTTCGACCTTCAGGACTATTACGCCAATCCGGATAAATATACCCCGGTTCTTGAATCATTCCTGCCCTTCATGGACATTCTCATCAACGGGATCTACTGGGCGCCCAAGTATCCCCGGTTCGTCTCCAAGGCCTTTGTCAAGGATCTCTACAGCGCTCCCACCCGGCCGAAGCTCAAGGTCATCGGCGATATCTCCTGCGACATCCAAGGGGGGGTCGAATGCACCGTCAAGGATTCCGACCCCAATCACCCGGTCTATGTCTATGACCCGGTCCGGGACGAGGCCATCGACGGTGTGGAGGGGAACGGACCCGTCATCATGGCTGTCTATAACCTTCCGGCCGAGATCCCGCTCGAGTCCTCGGTTTTCTTCAGCCAGACCCTGAAATCCTTCATTCCCGCCCTTGCCCATGCGGATTTTTCCCGGACCTTTGATTCATGCGACCTGCCCGACCCGATCAAAAAAGCGGTGATCCTGTTTCGAGGCGAATTCACCCCCGACTATGAATACATGAGACCGTTCATCACGGCCTGATCCATTCGGTGGAAGCGAGATTCCAGATGAAAAACGTGCTCGTCCTCGGCGCCGGCTTTGTCGCCGGTCCTCTCGTCCGTTATTTCTTCGAAAAGCCCGGTGTCCGCGTTTCCGTGGCCGACATCGAACCGGAAAAGGCCAAGGTGCTGGCCGGTGACCATCCCCGGGGTCGGGCGTTCGGGCTGGATTTGAACAACAAGGCCGCCCTGGCAGGTGAAATCGCCGCCGCCGATGTCGTCGTCAGCCTCGTGCCTTATCTCTTCCATCCCGTCGTCGCCCGTCTCTGCCTGGCCGCCGGAAAGCCCATGGTCACGACCTCGTATGTCAGCGAGGCGATGCGGGCCCTGGACGCGGAGGCCCGGACAGCGGGCATCCCGCTCGTCAACGAAGTCGGGCTGGACCCGGGAATCGATCATATGGAAGCGATGAGGGTGATCGACGAAATCCATGCCCGCGGGGGGCGGGTGGTGGGCTTCCGGTCCTATTGCGGCGGCTTGCCCGCCCCGGAAGCGAATACAAATCCGTTCGGCTATAAGTTTTCCTGGAGTCCGCGCGGAGTCCTTCTTGCGGGGAAGAACGAGGCTCGATATCTTGCCGACGGCCGCGAAATCGTCGTTCCGGCGGCCGAGCTGTTTGCCGGTCCTGAGCGGGTCGAAGTTGCCGGTTTGGGAGTCTTCGATGGCTATCCGAACCGCAACTCCGTCCCGTATCGGGACCTCTATGGGATTCCCGAGGCCCGAACGATGTTCCGCGGGACGTTCCGCTGGCCCGGCTGGTGCGAGACGTTGAAGAAAATCGGCGAATGGGGTCTTCTCGACGCGACGGAGTCGGATTGGTCCGGCTCGACGCGGAAAGCGGTCCTGGCCAAGGCGGCCGGACTGCCGGACTCGGCCGATCTGCGCCGGGAATTAGCGGCCCGTTGGAACCTCGCCCCCGACGCGGCCCTCTTGGACCGGATGGCCTGGTTGGGGCTTTTTGAAGACGGTCCTCTTCCGGCTTCCTCCGGCTCGCCCCTGGACCTTCTGGAACGGCTGATGCTGGCCAAGATGCTTTACGAGCCGGGCGAGCGGGACATGATCATCCTCCGCCATGAGTTCGAAGCCGCATATCCCGACGGTTCGGGGGAGCGGATTTTCTCGACCTTGATCGATTACGGAGTGCCGGGAGGCGACAGCGCCATGGCTCGAACGGTCGGACTTCCGGCCGCCGCGGCTGCAAATCTCGTCCTGGAAGGACGCGTTTGCCGTCCGGGCGTGCTGATTCCGGTCTCGGCCGACCTCTATGCGCCGATTTTGTTCGAAATCAAGACGCGGGGGATCATTTTCCGCGAAGAAAGGACGAAAAGTTCCTGACCGCCGGCTGAATATTCTCCAACCGGGGCCATCGGCTCTTTCGGCTGGACCGTCCGTTGACAGTCGCTTCTTCCTCCGATAGAATTTTCAAGGATGACAATGAAAACGCGTGAACTTCGGGATAAGGACCGAGCCGTTCTGGCGGCCGCCGTCGAGCTCTATTTGAAATCCGGGGCGCCGGTGTCCTCGGGAGCCATCCACGAAAAGCGGGTGGTCAAGGATTCACCGGCCACCATTCGCAATATTTTCACCAGGCTTGAGGAGCGGGGCTACCTGACCCAGCCCCACGCCTCGGCCGGCCGGATTCCGACGGACCGCGGCTTCCGCTTCTACGTCAACAATCTCCTCAACGGGGTTCCCCTGACCTTCGACCGGATCAACCAGGTCGCCCAGGACTTCTCGATCCGCAAGGGCGATTTGCCCGGCCTCCTTCACCAGGCCTCCAGGGTGTTATCGGAACAATCCGACAGCCTCGGATTCGTTATCCAGCCCCGGATCTCGCGGATACGCTTCCATCATATCCGCTTCATCCAAATCGCCCCCGGCAAGGTGATGATCATCCTGATGACGCCGTTCCAGCTCGTTCTGACGGAGATTGTCCCGACCGAAACGACCTTCGACCAATCGGAGCTGGACCGGGCGTCCCAGTACATCAATGCGAATTTTTCAGGCCGGACCCTGTCCCAAACCCGCGACCGCATTCTCGAGGAACTGGGAAAATCCACATCCAAGTTCGAACAGGCGCTCTCCCGGCTGATCAACCTGCTGCGGGCCTCGATCCAGCAGGACGACCTCGATGACCCGATCATCGTCCAGGGCGCCAGCAAGCTCATCGGCAAGTTCGAGAAAGGCGATCTCTCTCGGCTGAAATCCCTGTTCCAGAATATCGAGGAACGAGCGGGTCTGGCCCGGCTGCTTTCGGAATTTATCGCTCTGGACCGGGTCAAGGTCCTGATCGGTTCCGAATCCAACCTCCCGGCGATTTCCGACTGCGCCCTCGTCCTGTCCCATTACGGGGACCGGACTCAGGTTCTCGGCTCGCTGGGGATCATTGGACCTAAGCGTATCCCTTATAATAAAATCATCCCCCTGGTCGATAATGTCGCCCAGAAAATCAGCCAGACGATCTGTCGGTCGAATTCCTAGGAAGTGCCCCATCATGCCAGAAAACGACTCCCCGGATGAAGTGAAGAAGGCCGACGTCCCGGAGACCGAGGGCGAGGACAAAACCACGGCCCGGAAGAAGGAGGCCAGGGACCATTCCAAGATCAAGGCCCTCAGGACGGAAATCGAGGAACTGAAGAAATCGCTGGAAACCCGGAACCAGGAAACCGAGAGCGCCCGGGCGGAAACCGGGGAGTGGAAGGATAAAGCCCTCCGGACGATGGCCGATGCGGAAAACCTGCGGAAGCGCCTCGAACGGGAGAAGAGCGAATACATGCAGTATGCGCTGGCCGAGGTCCTCAAGGACATTCTCCTCATCATCGACAATCTCGAGCGGGCGATCAAGGCCCACGACGCACCGGATGGTTTCCGGGAAGGAGTGGAGCTGATTTTAAAGCAGATGTCGGACCTGGCGGCCAAGCGCGGGGTCACGCCCATCCCGGGAACGGACGGCAAATTCGACCCATCGTTCCATCACGCCTTGACCATGGAGGAAACAGACGAAATCAATGAGCCGCTGATCGGTGAGTTGCTCCAGAAGGGTTACATGCTGAACGACCGTCTCCTCCGGCCCGCCCTGGTCAAGGTCCTCGTGCCGAAAAAAGACTGAAATGAAGAGCAGGGTGATCGGGATCGACCTTGGAACGACCTTCTCCTGTATTGCTCACCTGACGGATGAAGGTCCGAAGGTCATTCCCAACCTGGACGGGATGCCGACGACTCCTTCGACGGTCTGTTTCACCTCCTCCGGCGAGATCCTCGTCGGAAATCTTGCCTCCCGTCAGGCGTTGTCCAACCCGGAGAAGACCATTTACGCGGTCAAGAGGTTGATCGGACGGAAATTCAAGTCGGCCGAGGTCGAGGAAGCGCGCAGTCGAATGGCCTATGGTTTAACCGAGGCCGCCAACGGCGACGTCCTGATCCGCGTTGACGAACGGTCGATCACTCCACAGGAGGCCTCGGCCCATATCCTCGATTATCTTCGCCGCTGCGCCGAAGCCTACTTCGGGGGATCGGTCAACGAGTGCGTCATCACCGTTCCGGCCCATTTCGACGACCACCAGCGGCAGGCGACAAAGGATGCCGCCCGGATCGCCAGGCTTGACGTTCTCCGGGTCATCAACGAGCCGACGGCCGCCAGCCTCGCCTACGGCCTCGACCGCAATCCCGACGGGCTGATTGCGGTCTACGACCTGGGCGGCGGGACGTTCGACATTTCGCTCCTGGAAATCAGCGGGGGCGTCTTCCATGTCCTGGCGACGGCCGGCGACGATTACCTCGGGGGCGAAGATTTCGACCAGAGGATCATCGTCCGGCTTATATCCGACTTTCAAAGCAAGTTCGGCGTCGATCTCGGGTCCAATCCATACAGCCTCCAGCGCCTCAAGGAAGCCGCGGAACGGGCCAAGCGGGATCTGTCCTTCACCCAGGAGACCGAAATCAACCTGCCCTTCATTACCTCCGACCCGTCTGGGTCCAAACACCTTCAGACGACGATCAACAGGGCGACACTGGAGGAGTGGACTCGGGACTTGGTCGACCGGACCCTGCCTCTCATGGACAAGGTCCTTCGGGAAAGCGGATTCACTCCGGGCCAGGTCAACGACATCCTCCTGGTCGGCGGACAAACCCGCATGCCGCTCGTCCGCAAAAGGGTCGGCGAATTTTTCGGGAAAGCCCCGAACACCCAGATCAATCCCGATGAAAGCGTCGCCCTCGGCGCGGCGATCCAATCGGGCATTCTCGAAGGGGCGATGAAGGACATCGTCCTTCTTCTCGATGTCACCTCGATGCCCATGGGGATCGAGGTCGAAAACGACGGATTCGAGAAGATCATCGACAAGAACATGACGATTCCCTGCCGGAAAACCAAGTCCTTCACCACGATCGAAAACAACCAGCGGCGTGTTCGGATTCACGTCCTCCAGGGAGAAAGCCCCAAGGCCTCGGAAAACACCTCCCTGGCCATGTTCGACTTGATCGGAATCATGGATGCCTCTGCCGGCATCCCCCAAATCGACGTGACCTTCGAAATCAACGCCGACGGGATGGTGAAAGTCTCGGCTCGGGATGTCGTTTCCGGCCGGGAACAGAAAATCGTCGTCCAGTCCTCGTCGGGATTGAGCGAACAGCAGATCGAGGGGATCATGTTACAGGAGAAGCAGAGGACGGCGGCGAAAAGTATACCATGAGCGATCAAGACTATTACGAGATTTTGGGCGCCTCGCGGACGGCGAGCGCCGAGGAAATCAAGAAGTGTTATCGGCAGATGGCCCTCCGGTACCATCCCGACCGGAATCCGGGAGACAAGACCTGCGAAGAGCGGTTCAAGTCGGCGGCCGAAGCCTACAGCATCCTGGGCGATCCTCAAAAACGCGAGACCTACGACCGCTTCGGAAAAGACGGCCTGCGAGGCAGCGGATTCGAGGGGTTTTCGGGTTCGATCTTCGAGGATTTCGAAGACATCCTGGGAAATTTCTTCGGCTTCAATTTCGGGTTCGGCGGCGGGGCGCGGAGGGCGCGTCCGGCTCGGGGGAGGGACCTCGGGCTCGAAGTCGAAATCACCCTGGAAGAAGCGGCCGCCGGCGTCGAGAAAGAAATCGCCATCCAAAGGGCCGAGCTTTGCCCTTCCTGCGGGGGGTCAAAAGCCCGGGCTGGTACCCGGCCGAGCGTCTGCCCGTCATGCGGCGGACGCGGCCAGGTCCGGCGGACGCAGGGATTTTTCAGCGTGGCGACAACCTGCAGCCATTGCCGGGGCTCCGGGGAGATCATCTCTTCGCCTTGCGAGGATTGCCGGGGTACGGGCCGAAAAGCCCAGAAACGGACGCTCAAGGTCCGCATTCCCGCCGGCGCCGGCGACGGCGTCCGGCTGCGCCTGACGGGAGAAGGGGAGGCCGGCGAGGCGGGCGGCGCGGGACGGGGAGACTTATACGTCGATATCCGGGTGAAGGCCCATGACATTTTCGAAAGGGAGAACAACAATCTCGCCTGCAGTCTGTCGCTGTCCTTTGTCCAGGCCTCCCTTGGCATAACAGCCGAGATTCCCGTCCTTTCCGGAGGAACGGAGAAGCTGAAGATTCCGGCCGGCACGCAGTCGGGTGAAGTGTTCCGGCTGAAAGGCTGCGGCGTGAAGGATCTCCAGCGGCATCGAACGGGCGACCTTTTCGTTACAGTGGACGTCCGCACTCCCGGCGACTTGAAAAAGGAGGAGAAAGAGCTTCTCAGAAAGTTCGCCGAATTGCGGCGGGAGAACCTGGACAGGCTGGATGCGGGAGCGGTTCGCCGAAAAACATCTTCCCGTCGAACGAATTTCTCTTGACTTCCGAATTTTTCTTCCTTCCCAGGTCCGACATCGAGGGGATGAACGCCGTCCTGAAGGGGCCGGAGCACCACCATCTCCGCCGGGTTCTCCGGGCCAGAACGGGAGACCGCGTCTGGTTGTTCGATGAGGATGGATGCCGCTATCGAGCCGAAGTAACCGGGGCCGGCGAGGAGACGACCGAACTGGCCGTCATGGAGATTCTCCCCCCGCGGGAACTGGCGACGAAGATCACCCTGGCAGCCGGGCTCCTCAAGGCGGCAACGATGGACGAAGTCGTGCTGAGAGCCGCGGAATTGGGGGCGTCCCGGGTCTCTCCGGTTGAAACCGAACGTTCGGTCGCCCGGGTTCGAGAGCAAGCCGAGCGCAAGGTCGAGCGCTGGCGAAAGATCGCCCTGGCTGCGGCCAAGCAAAGCCGGGCGGCCCGGCCGCCTCAAATCGACGCCCCTGTTCCCCTGAGGTCGTTTCTGGCCGCCTGTCGGGCCGAGCGCAAACTGTTCCTGGATGAAAACGGGGGCTCGAGCCTGAAAACGCTCCGCTCTCCGGAGGAAAACCCCCCGGCTGACGCGGCCGTCCTGGTCGGCCCGGAAGGGGGCTGGAGCGAGACGGAACGCGAGGCCGTTCTGTCGGCCGGATTCGAGCCGTTTGCTCTGGGACCGACGATTCTCCGTGCGGAGACGGCGGCCCTGTCCGTCTTGACAATCCTGGCCCACGAATGGAACTGGTGAGCGATGTTTCTCCAAGGGCAAAAAATCGGGAAATATGAAATCATCCGTTCCCTCGGGAGCGGGGGCTTCGGCTCGGTCTTCCTGGCCAAGGATATTTGGCTCGATATCAAGGTCGCGATCAAGGTCCCCCACAAGCAGTCCCTGGAGCTTTATAAACTTCTGAAGGAGCCCCGGCTTCAGGCCTTTCTTGACCACCCCAACATCGTCCGTCTCTTGGCCGCCGAGAAAGTCGACAAGATCTTTTTCTTCGTCATGGAATACATCCGGGGAAAAACACTGGAGAAGATCCTCCAGAAGGAGAAGATCCTCGACGTTTCCACGGCGATCGACATGATGAAACAGCTCGCCGCCGGCGCCGAACACGCTCATAAAAACAAGATCATCCACCGAGACCTCCGGCCGTCGAACATCATCGTCTCCGAGGAAGGCCAGGTGAAAATCACGGATTTCGGGACGTCAGCCTGGCTCCAAGATGTCCCGTTCGCCACCACCCGGATCGGATCTCCTCCATACATGGCTCCCGAGCAGTTCATGGGCAAGGCCGTTTTTGCCTCGGATATCTATTCCCTGGGCTGCATCTTATACGAGATGATGATCGGCCAGCCTCCGATCATTGACCCGGACCCGTTCCGGATCCTGGAAAAAGCCCAAGAGGGGAAAATCACGCCGCCCCGGGTGCGGAATGGCCGGGTTCCCAGGGAAATCGACATGGTCGTCATGCGCTGTCTGGCCCCTAAAGTGGAAGACCGTTACCAGAGACCGTTTGAAATCATTAAAGCCCTGACCGAGATCCGTGGGGAAAAGCCGGTGAAAAACGAGATCGACGACATTCTCGGCCGGATTCGAGCCCGGGAACCCGCCTCGGCCGGGGTGTGCTGGAATTGCCGCCGCCCCCTGCCCACCCGGGCCAAGGTTTGCCCGTACTGCGGCGAATCCTGCTGAAATTTGACCCATCGGGACAATCCCGGTAAGATGAGGCTGTCGGCCGTTTAAGAGGATCCCATGACAATCGATGATTTGCTGAAAGTCGCCATTGAGATGGAGGCGTCCGACCTGCATTTAAAAGCCGGAAACCATCCCCAGGTCCGGATCGCCGGCCAGTTGATCGCCATCGAGAGCCTGCCCCGTCTTTCGATCGAGGATACAGAGGCCCTGGCCGCGGAGATGATGGGCGAAGTCCAACGGGCCCGCCTTTTGGAGGACTTCGACATCGACCTGGCCTACAGCCTGCCCGGTTTCGGCCGGTTCCGGGGTTCGATCTACTATCAACGTTCCTCGATCGCCATCGCCTTGCGGATCATCCATTTCGAGATCAAAGCCATTAGGGACCTCAACCTCCCGGATGTCATTGAAAGGATTTGCGGATATAACCGGGGGATGGTTTTGGTGACGGGTTCGACGGGAAGCGGAAAAACGACAACCCTCGCCTCGATGATCGACCTGATCAACACCAGCCGAAGGGACAACATCATCACGATCGAAGACCCGATCGAATATCTCCATCGCGACAAAAAAAGCACGATCAGCCAGAGGGAAGTCGGGTGGGACGTCCGGTCGTTCGCCCGCGGCCTCCGGGCCGCCCTCCGCGAGGACCCCGACATCATCCTCGTCGGGGAAATGCGGGACATCGAAACCATCGAGACCGCCTTGACCGCGGCTGAAACGGGCCATCTCGTCCTCAGCACCCTCCACACGCTCGATGCCCCCGAAACGGTCAACCGCATCGTCTCGGTCTTCCCGCCGCATCAACAGCGGCAGATCCGGATCCAGCTGGCCAGCATCCTTCGGGCGGTCATCTCCCAGCGGCTGATCCCCCGGAAGGACGGCCAGGGGCGAGTTCCGGCCGTGGAGGTTATGATCAACACGCCGTTCATCGCCGACTGCATTGCCGACCGGGACAAAACCTACCAGATTCGCGACGCGATCGCCACCGGCGTTTCCCAGTATGGAAGCCAAACCTTCGACCAGAGCATCTACCATCTCTATGAGAGAGACCTGATTGATTTCGAACAGGGAATCCGCTACTCTTCCAGCCCCGACAACTTCAAGCTCCGCGTCCAGGGGATCCGCTCCAGCGCGGATATCGCCATCGAGGACATGGAGCGGGAAATGAATAAACCGTCGGAACTGCCGCCGGGCTTCGAGAAATGAACGCTCAGGATATCCGGGAGGCGTTTCTCGAATATTTCGCCGGCCGCGGCCACAAGGTCGTTCGAAGCTCCCCGCTCCTGCCCAAGGACGACCCGACCCTTCTCTTCGCCAACGCCGGGATGAACCAGTTCAAGAATGTCTTTCTCGGCATGGAAAAGCGGAGCTATTCCCGGGCCGCCTCGGTCCAGAAGTGTATGCGGGTCAGCGGCAAGCACAACGACCTCGACCAGGTCGGACGCACGACAAAACATCACACCTTTTTCGAGATGCTCGGCAATTTTTCCTTCGGGGATTATTTTAAAAAAGAAGCCGTCGCCTTCGCCTGGGAGCTGATGACGGAGGTATTCCGCCTGCCCAAGGATCGTCTCTATGCCACGGTCTATGAAGACGACGACGATGCGTATCGTCTCTGGCGTGAGGAGATCGGTCTTTCCTCCGACCGCGTCTTCCATTTCGGGAAAAAGGACAATTTCTGGGCGATGGGCGATACGGGCCCCTGCGGCCCGTGCTCGGAGCTCCACTACGATTTCGACCCAACCCTCGAGGATGGGGCGCCCCGTGACCTGATCGAAAAGGGCAGCGACCGGTATGTCGAGCTCTGGAACCTCGTATTCATGCAATTCGAACAGGATGGAATGGGGTCCATGAAACCGTTGCCCCGGCCGTCGATCGACACCGGGATGGGCCTCGAACGCCTGACGGCCGTTCTTCAGGGGAAAACGTCCAATTGGGACACGGACCTTTTCTTCCCCTTGATCGGGGATGTCGGCCGGCGGACTGGACGTGATCTTTCGGCTGGGGGAGAAGACGCGGTTTCGGCGCGGATCATCGCCGATCACTCTCGGAGCATCGCATTCCTCATTGCCGACGGGATCATGCCGGCCAACGACGGCCGCGGATATGTTCTTCGCCGCTTGATCCGGCGGGCGTTTCGCCAGGGGCAGAAGCTTGGGCTCGACCGGCCGTTTGTCCATGAGATGCTCGGTCCGGTGGCCGAGATCATGAAGGATGCCTATCCGGAATTGACCTCCTCGCTGCCTCTCCTGACGCGGATTTGCCGGGCCGAGGAAGAGCGGTTCAGCCGGACCCTGTCGTCCGGATTCCGGTATTTCCAGGATTTCGCCCGGTCCGCCGGGGAAGGCGGCTCACGCAGGCTTTCCGGTGAAGCGGCCTTTAAACTCTACGATACCTTCGGTTTTCCCTTGGACTTGACCCGCGAACTGGCCCAGGAGGAGGGGATCACTGTCGATGAGACGGCTTTCTCCCGAGAACTCGAACGCCAGAAGTCGCGGGCCCGGCAGTCCTGGAAAGGGGACACCCGGTCAAAGGAAAAGAAAGCCTATGAAGGGATCTCCCCGGCAGAGGCAAGATACGCCGGGTCGGATGCGGAGGATGTCGCGGAAACCCGGGTTCTTGCCGTCATCAAGGATGGAATCCGAGAACCGGAACTTCGGGAAGGGGAGAAGGGGGACGTCGTTCTCGCCCTGACGCCTTTTTATGCCGAAGCGGGAGGCCAGGTCGGCGATGCCGGCTTGATCAAGGCCGCTCGGGCCTCGGTCGTTGTTGAAAACACGCATTACCCCGTTCCCGACCTGCGGTCCCACCAGGTGCGGGTCCTGTCCGGGACGCTCAAGGAAGGGGATATCGTCCAGGCCTCGATCGACGCCGCCCGCCGCCGGGCGACGGAAGCCAATCATACCGCCACCCATCTCCTCCACGCGTCGCTTCGAAGTGTGCTCGGGGAACATGTCAAACAGGCCGGTTCGCTTGTCGGCCCCCTCCGCCTCCGGTTTGACTTTACCCACTACCAGGCCCTTTCCGAAGAGGAAACGGCCGCCGTCGAGGCGATCGTCAACGAGAAAATCCGGCAGGATATTCCCCTGGCCGTGGCCGAGATGTCCCTCGAGGAAGGCCTTCGCTCGGGGGCCATGGCGATTTTCGAGGAGAAGTACGGGGAGCGGGTCAGGATGGTCACGGTGGGCGATTACAGCAGGGAGCTTTGCGGCGGCGCCCATGTCCGGACGACCGGGGAAATCGGGTTCTTCAAAGTCGTCGCCGAATCAAGCGTGGCCGCCGGAATGCGCCGCATCGAAGCTCTGACCGGGGAAGAAGCCCTGAAACACGTCCAGGAAACCGAGCGTCTGGTCCACCAGGCGGCGGCCGCCCTGAGCGTATCCCGCAAGGACCTTCTGGCCCAGATTAAAAAAATCCAGGAACAGGTCCGGGAGAAGGAGCACGAGCTGAAAACCCTTCGCCGGACAAAGGTTCAATCCGAAACGGCGGCGGCCCAAGACCGGGTGGAAACGGTCAAAAGCGTGACGGTCCTGGTTCGCCGGGCCGACGGGCTCAATCCTACCGACGCTCGGACGGCGATGGACGACATCAAAAAAAAGATCAAATCGGGTCTGGCCGTTCTAGGAACCGTTCACGAGGGCAAAGCCCTTTTGGTCGTTGGTGTGACCAAGGACATGTCGTCCCGTGTTTCGGCCGGCAACGTCATCAAGCGCCTGGCGCCGATCATCGGGGGAGGGGGAGGCGGCCGGCCCGATTTTGCCCAGGCCGGAGGGCCTGATATAGCGGCTCTCGATAAAGCCCTGGCCGAAAGCCTCCGGATCATCGAACAGCTTCTCCCCTGAACCGGCCGGATGAAGCCCCTCCCAGATTCACCCCTAAGGGTGATTGACGGTATTCGGCGGGCAGACGATCATACCAGCGTGAGAAATGGACTGAGAACGCGAATGGGCGCCGTACTGGCCGCCGCGGGTATTCTCCTCCTCCTGCCTGCGGCGGCCGATGCGTCCGGAATTTCTGCGCGGATGAAGGAAAAATACAACGACCTCGTCGAATCCATCTCCTTGGAGCATGGCGTAGAGGATGATTTTGTACATGCCGTGATCAAGCACGAGTCGGCCTATAACCGCTATGCGGTTTCAAAGGCCGGGGCGCAGGGATTGATGCAATTGATGCCTGCCACTGCGGCTGCCTATGGTGTGAAAGATGTTTTCGACCCGAAGGAAAATATCCAGGGCGGCGTGAAATTCCTCAAAGACCTGCTTAAGATCTATCATAATGACAAAGAATTGGCCCTGGCCGCGTATAATGCCGGCCAAGGGGCGGTTAAAAAATATGGCGGGAGAATCCCGAATTACCCCGAAACGCGCATTTATATCAAGCGGGTAATGGCATCCTTCAGAGAGATCTCGATTCCCGGCCGGACGAAAATTTATGAATTCAAGGATGCCAATGGGAAAACCATCGTGACGAACGATCCCCGGCTGGTGGCGCAATTCATGGTCGGCGACCCCAACTGATCTCCGTTTTCTTTTACAGATACCCCTTCACTAACAGCCCGCGGGGTATGATTTCGAACGTTGCTGGCAGACTCCCGAGCTGTTCCCCGTCCATCTCCAGGAGAATCTCTTCTTCAAGATCCTCGGGGACGGCTTCCACCTTCCGGCCTCGGATCAAATCGACCTTGCGGTAGCCGATATGCGAGCCGTTGATGAGCTTCCAGCTCTGGCGGGCGAACTCAAATAACTTCATTCCCCGGACCAGAACGGCATCGAACAGGCCGTCATCCAACCGGGCTTCGGGCGCAATCTTCATCCCCTTGCCGAACACCCGCCCATTCGCCACGGCTCCGATCAGGTATTCGTTTCTGGGGAGTTCGCGGCCGTCGATCCGCAGATGAACGCGCTTATTCTTGAAGCGGAGGACGGTCGTCGCCAGGCATTTGACGTAGGATGAAGCCTTTCGTTCCAGACGCTTGCGATTGACCTCCCGAACGACCTCTCCGCCCAATCCAAAATCGGCGACGTTGAGGAAATAGCGCTCGGCGGGCTTGCCATCGGAGCCCCGGAATGTCACTTTCCCGATATCGATGGAAACGGCGACGGCATCCTTGAGGACAGCCATCGCCCCTCCAAGTTTCGATGGGATCTGGAGGCTGCGCATGAGGTCGCAGCCCGAGCCGGAGGGGATGACCCCCAGCGAAGCTTCGGCATTGATCGGTTTTTCTCCGTCGTAAAAGCCGTTGGCGATTTCATTGAGAGTTCCGTCCCCGCCGACGCCGATGATCAGTTCGGTCCCTTCGCGGAGCGAAGCCCGGGCCAGGTCGATGGCTTGGAGGGGGCGTTCGGTGAATACATACTGGAACTCGTGGACGAAGTGCCGAAGCCCTTCCCGAATCTGCGTCCAACGCTTTCGGGTTTCGCCCTTTGCCGACTCCGGATTGACGATGACCTGGGTCTTGAGCTTTTTCATGGGATCAGGCTGCCGGGCTTTGGGGAGGAGGCGGCACGGGGGGTTGAATGAATCCGGATGGAGGCGTCTTTTTGCCGAACAGGGCGGCTCCGAGAACGCCGCCTAAAACACCAAGGAGACAAAACACCGCCGCGGAGATGACCAGGTTTAGAAGAAAACCGGGGATGGAGACCGCGATGGCCCCCTGGTCGAACCATTGTCTCCAATCATTCGGCATTTCGTTCGTGTATTCGGAGAGCCGTTCGAACATCCTCATGAAGAACCGGGAGTTGACGGCGGCCATGGGGATGCCGACCAGGGTGTGGGCGATGGCGGCAAACACGCCGGTATAGGCGCCGACCAATGCGCCGTCACCGGCTTTCAGGGAGGCCTGGGAGTCCTTGGCCCAGAGGGCGGCGGCCAGGATCGCCCCGCCGACGATCCACATGCAGCAAAGGCAATTTAAAAACGGAACCGAAGAGAGAACGCCGGCGATTGTTCCGCCGATGACGGCCGGCATGAAAAGAGAAGGGCGTTGCTCGTTCATCCGGGTCTCCTCAACCTCGAGAGTGCCTATTCTAAGGTTTTCCGGCCTTGGATTCAACTTTAGGTTTAGGGTTGACCCGGGCCGCCGTTCTGGATATGATTTCGGCGTTTTGCGGAAGAGGAGGATATCAATGGAACGAACTCTGGCTATTATCAAGCCCGACAGCGTAAAAAAAAACGTCATCGGGAAAATCATCAACCGGATCGAAGCCGAGGGTTTTAGGATCGTGGAAATGCGTTTGGTCCGTCTGGGCAGGGATGAAGCCGGGGCTTTTTATACGGTACACCGAAACAGGGGCTTTTTCGAGGATTTAGTCGCTTTCATGAGTTCGGGGGGGGCTGTCGTTCTTCTATTGGAAAGGGAAAACGCGATCGCACATTGGCGGGCGGTCATGGGGGCGACGGATCCGGCCAAGGCTGCGCCGGGGACCCTTCGGAGGGAATTCGGCTTCTCGATCGAGCGGAACGCGGTCCATGGTTCTGATGCGAGAGAGACGGCGGAAACGGAAATCGGTTTCTTTTTCAAATAATGGGGTTGGACTTCGACTAAACAAGGAGACTTGGAAGGGAGAGAATCCCCTCATGGCTGGACATATTTCATTTTTTCGATAGAGCCGGCGACAGGTCCGGGTAAAAAAGGGCACCCTGGAATAGGGATGAGCGCGATTGATTGTCCGGACGAAGCCGTTAGGAGGGGGGATCGTGAATTTTAAAAAGTCGGTTTCGCTCTTCTGTCTTGGCCTGTGCTGCTTTGGTGTTTCTGTTCTGCATGACCTGACCGCCTCACATGGAAAGACGCCGCTTCCGCGTTTTTTTGTCATCTATATTCCCATTGTATCTGAGTTTCTTCCGGTCGGGGGAA
>JAFGEN010000158.1 GCA_016931595.1 Candidatus Aminicenantota bacterium
GGCGGCCTGACGGACCCGACAGTCGGGGTTCAGCGAGGAAGCCCGTCCAGGCCATGTCGCGCGGAACGGGTCCGGCGGCAGGATGTGTTGACAATTTCCGGACGGCTCATCAAAATACCGGCTGGAAGAACGGGATAAGCAGGAGAACCGCTATGTCCGATTCCCTGAAGAATTTCGCGGCCAGGGCCTGGCGATCCGAGTATTTTTTCGCCGTCTTTTTCTCCCTTCTGACCCTCCTCCTTCACGCCGTCTGCCTGGGGCAGTACGATTACTTCCGGGACGAATTCTATTACATCGCCTGCAGCGACCATTTGGCCTTCGGTTACGTCGACCACCCTCCCCTGGCCATGCTGCTGTTGAAGGGGGTTCGTCTTCTGCTGGGCGATTCCCTGGCCGCTCTCCGCCTGCTGCCGATGCTGGCCGCCGCTCTCCTCGTCTTTGGAGCGGGCCGGCTGGCTAAAGAGATGGGAGGCGGGCGGTTTGCCGTCACCCTGGGCAGCGCCGCCGCTTTCTCCGTCCTGGGCAACTTCTTTCTGTTTCACATCTACAGCATGAATTTCCTGGACCACCTGTTCTGGCTGGCCTGTTTTTTGCTACTGATCCGAATCATCAAGCGAAACCAACCCCGGCTCTGGGTCTTTTTCGGACTCCTGGCCGGGCTCGGCCTGCAAAATAAAACCTCCGTTCTTTTCCTGCTCTTCGGGGTCGCAGTCGCCGTGCTGCTCCTGCCGGAGCTCAGAGCCCTTCTGCGGACACCCTGGCCATGGCTGGGAGGAGCCCTAGCGGCGCTTATATTCCTCCCCTACCTCATCTGGAACGCGGCCCACGGTTGGCCGATGCTGGAATTTATGAGGAACGCCGCAGCTTATAAAATCACGGCCTTGTCGCCGGCGGCTTTTCTCCGGGAGCAGATCCTGTACAACAATCCGGTCAGCCTCTTGGTCTGGGCGGCGGGCCTCGGTTTCTTCCTGTTCAGCCGCCGCGGCCGGGCATTTCGGCTGTTCGGGATCCTTTATCTGTCGATTTATCTCCTATTCAATGTCCAACACGCAAAATCCTACTATCTCGCTCCCGCCTACCCGGCGCTTTTCGCAGGCGGAGCCGTTCTCTGGGAGACTTGGTTGGCAAAGGGAGCCGGACCTAAGCTGCGGGCGCCGCTGATTTGCCTGGTCCTCGTCGCCGCCCTTGTCCTGGCTCCGATGATGCTTCCCATCCTGCCCGCGGATCGATTCATCCGCTACCAGTCCTGGATCGGGCTTCAGCCCCAATCCGGGGAAAACCACGAAATGGGGCCCTTGCCACAAACATTCGCCGACATGTTCGGATGGAGGGAAATGACCGCAAAGGTCGCTTTCATTTACCGGGATTTACCGGACAAAGACAAGCGCGACTGTTTGATTTTCGGCGATAATTACGGAATCGCAGGAGCCATTTCCTTTTTCGGAAAGAAGGAGGGACTGCCTCCCGTCATCAGCGGGCATAACAACTACGCGCTCTGGCTTCCGGAAAATCCGTCGGCGAATGTCATGATAACGGTCGGAGCCGATCCGGTGGACCTGGAATCGGTCTTCGAGGAGGTCCGTCAATTGGCCGAAACCGGGCATCCCTATGCCATGCCCTACGAAAACCGCAACGAGATCTGCCTGGTCCGGGGATTGAAGATCCCCTTTTCCGAGCTTAAAAAGTTGATCCGTCATTTCGAGTGAACAACGTCCGTTTTCGGACAATTTCGCTATAAAACCGGACAGTGAGCGTTCAACGCGCTCTCTCTCCCCATAAGCCGTCATCCCGTTCATGGCATGACTTTTGCAACCCATAAGTCGGCCGGTGCGTATTCCATAGTGGAAGGCCAAGGAGAAATCATATGTCCACGTTCATGAGCCTGAAAGAAGCCTTGATCACGATCGTCACCGGCGGAGAGCCGATTCTGCTCAGGGCCGCAGATACCGACTGGGAAGCCCAGGCGCTTCTCGACCGTCTCCCGGAACGAAAGCTCGGCCAGAAAGTCCAATACATGCCCGGGTTTTACATCGCCGCCGTCAATGACTCCGTCTGCCTGGGCGAAGTCCTCTACCGAATCAAGAAAAAACCTGCTTGAACGGGAGAAACCCATGAAGGAAGTCGTTCTCCAGATCCCGACGCTCGATTCCGAGCAGAACATCGAAATCGACGTCAAGGTCAACGGACGAAAACGAACCCTCAAGTACCGGGTCGAGATCGTCGGCCTGGAAACCGACGAGACCATCGTCGAGGACCGGATCGCCCTGCTCCGGCGGGTCATCAAGGAGCATGACAAGGACTGGGAGCTGATCCAGATCGGAGCCCCTCTTCGGGACCGCATCCCGATCATGTTCCGCCAGCGGAGCGGAGACCCGCACGAAAAATTTCTGGCCGAAAAGTAATTGTTTCCCTATTTCCCACCCGGAAGGGCCGACCGGATAAAGGCGGCCGTATCCTGCTTGAGCTTGGCCTGGGCCGAGGGCCGGATGTACATCATGTGCCCGGCCTCATAGTATCCGAAGGACACCCGGTCGGTGACCGGCCGGTCATAGGCCAGGTGGGTGAAATTGAATTCCGCCCCGCCGACGTAGGTCGCCATGTCATAATACCCGCAAACGACGAAGACCTTTAAAAACGGATTCTTGGCCATCGTCGACCGCAGGGCCTCGGTCATATCCATATAGCGGTTCTGGACGTAGGTCCAAGGCCTGACGTTTCCGGAAGTGGGATAATGCAGGTCGGTGTCCCATTTCAGGACGTTCTTGAGATAATCCCGGAACGTGGCCACATAGGGCCCGGCCAGGGCGACGTTCGAGGGGTCGAACTCCTGGCGCTCCCCGGCTGAATCCGCGTCCAGGGCGGTGAAGCGCCCGTCCAGGCGCCCGACGACGAGCCGTTGATCGCGAAGGAGCTCCTTGCGGAAGCGGCCGGAATCGACCCGAAGGTTGGCCGAAAGAATGTATGCGGGCGAAAGGCCGGTGAACCGGGCCAGCTTGCCGGCCATCGCCTTTTTTTCCTCATCGTTCAGGGCGTTCCCCTTCGTCAGGGCCGTCATATATTCACCGAAAGCAAAAATCCGGGCCTCGTCCACAACCTGGTCCACGGTCTTGGCCAGGAGGTCGACCGGAAGCTTCTTGTGATACCAGGCGGTCGCGGCGAAGGTCTGGATCTGGACGGCATAGGCGATGTCGTTGTCCGGAGCCGGCGACAGGGTCTGGTAAGTCAGCAGGGCCGAAACGAGGACGATCCCGTTCAACTCGATCGCGTGGCGCGACTGGAGCTCCGCCGACAATCCGGCCGAGCGGATCGTGCCGTAGCTCTCCCCGATCAGGAATTTCGGCGAGGGGTACCGGTTGAACGTCTTCAGGTATTCGGCGATGAACTCGCCGAACGCCCGAATGTCGCCCTCCTGTCCGTGGAATTGGGCGTTGTCGACCTCCGGCATGACCCGGCTGAACCCCGTGTCGATGGCATCGACGAAGACCATGTCGGAAACATCGATCAGGGAATATTCGTTGTCGACCAGCCGGTACGGCGGCGGCGGTTGAAAGCCCTCCTCGGCCATCCGGGCTTTTTTCGGGGCGAATGAGCCCATATGAAGCCAGACGGAAGCCGACCCGGGGCCGCCGTTGTAGAGAAATGAAACCGGGCGCGTCTGGGAATTTTCGCCGTCCTTGGTATAGGCGACAAAAAACATCCTGGCCGCGACCGCCCCGTTGTCGAGCCGGATCGGCAGGGTGCCGGCCGTGGCCGTGTAGCGGATGTCCCGGCCGTCGAGCTTGATGACGTGGGAGGTTTGAGAGAGAGGGTCGGGGGTTGCGCTCGCGGTTTCGTGCCGGGCGGGGGCCTGCGTCGTCCGGTCGGCTTCGGCGGCCCGGCCGGGCCGCGTCTGGGCCGAAAGGGCCGAGGCCAGAATCAGGACGAGAATGACGAGAACGGAATGAAGGCGTTTCGGCATATGATTTCTCCTTGAAGGGTCAATCTTTATTCGAGGCCGCGGGGCTTGTCAAGGGCCGGGGGAAAGGATTCGGTCAAGGATCTGGACCCGGTCGGAAAAACCGCACTCAATCCAACCCGCCTCGGCCTTCGGAACGATCCCGACCGAGGAAAACGTCAAGACCGGCCCGGCGGCCCCTTGGGAAGAATATGGGCGGCGCCGGTCCGGCGGTAGAAAAAAACGGCGTCGAACTCCCGCGCGATTCGGCTGATGCGGTCACGGCCGTAATGATCGTCCACATTCCTCGAAAAGAAATCCCCCACACCCAGGAAGGGACGGGAAGCGTCCAGAAAAGAGTAGAGGCCGTCCGGCGAGGGGCTTCGGGGAATGAGAAAATAGAAGGATGGAATGCCCGCATCGAACAGAAGACGGTTGACGGACCCCGGAGGGGGGATTTCCCCGATATCCCAGGCGATGGGCTCGGTGTCGGCGCCAAAGAAGTCCTCGGTGACGGCGGCGAAGGCTCCTTCGGAGAAAGACGTGGCCAGGGCGACGTATGCATCGCCGAGGCGTTCCCTCAGCGCTTCTCCCATGGCCGGACCGCCGTCGGCGGTATAACGTGGATTTTTCGCCGTGTGGGAGTTATGGGCCCACAAAACCGTCTTTCTCCCTTCTCCGGCGAATTCCTTCAGCCAAAGGGCGTGTTCGGCCATCTGCCGGTCCCGGATGTCTTTGTTCTCGTTGTAGCGATAGCGCAGCTCGTGCGACATCAGACACGATCGGATCAGGCGAAGGAGAAGAGCCCGTTCCTCCTTCCGGGCCGGATCGGGATGCTCCGTCAGGTATTCCTTCGCCCGGTTTTCAAGAAGGAGGTATAGATCGCGGACGCCGGCATAGGCCTCCGGCGGCATTTTCCGGTGATCGAGAGGATACCGGCTCTCGATTCGGCTCAGGATTCCGCCGACGGCTTCGGCCAGACCGGCATCACAGCGCCGGATTTCCCGGGCCAGGACATCCGGCCGGCGGATGTCCAGCTGACTGTCGATGCCGATAAAATGGATCCGATCCTTTCCGGCCCGGGTCGCGTTGTATCGCCGCAACCAAACAAGGAGATCGCGGAATTCCCGGTTACGGTGAGTCCAGTAGAGACCGGAAAGAAGGCGGTCCGGATCGCCCTCCCCGCCGGTCACGTAACGCTCGACTTCGAGAGCCGAGCCGAAACGAAAATCATACTCATAACCCAGAACCCTGGCCCCATGGCATTCGACAAGATAGCGAAAGAGACGATGCTTGAGCTCGAAGAATTCCGCCGTGCCGTGGGTCGCCTCGCCGAGGCCGATGATGTCCGCTCGGCGGAAAAGGGGATCGAGCGCCGCGAAAACATCGTCGGGATAACCGAGGGGAGATCCGTTCGGGAGGGCGACGGCGGCCGCCCGGAGTCCGCGGAGAAGCCCGGCCTCCTTGTTCGGTTCGAGCCGGTTGCAGCGGCAACCGGTCAGACAGAAAAGAAGGGCTAAGACCAGTGCCGGCCGGAACGGGTCCCGGCCGGCGAACATGTTGCGGGAAATCATCGGCATCATCCTTTCGTCTTATATCGAAGATCGGTCCAAGATGGAATATACGGCGAATATCAAGCGAACGTTGACGAAAAGTTGGGCCGCCGGGAGAAAATATTTTTTTCTTATATCTTGACAGCGTCAAGTTTAAAGGCGTATAATCTTGACATCGTCTAGTTTGGAGGCTAACATGCGTCTGATGAGATTCCTTCGGCGGTTCGCCCTCGGTCTTCTCGCCTTCCTGGCGGCGGTCGCAGCCGTCGTCTTTCTCAGCCCCTATCTCCGCCGGATCGCCCTTCTGGGAAACGCCGACGTCTACGACGTCGACAAACTCCCCTCCCGAACGATCGAGCGGAGCCGCTTCCCTCTTCCCCTCCCCGCCCGGGTCGGCGTGGATTGGATCGCCCCCCTGGGTTTGGTCTACAAAAATGAGCCGATCCGGAGCGAAGACGAGCTGGCCCGATTTCTCGAAGCCCGGGCCACGACGGCCTTCATCGTCGTCTCGGGAGGAGAGATCGTCCTGGAACGATACCTCAACGGCTCCTCCCGCGAGTCGTATTTCAAGTCGTTCTCCATATCGAAATCGGTCATCTCAGCCCTGATCGGAGCCGCCGTCGGCGATGGTTTGATCGGCGGCCCGGACGACCTGGTAACCGAATATATACCGGAGATGAAAGACCCGAATTTCGGAAAGGTCACCCTCGGCCACTGTCTCGACAACACGGCCGGCATTCATTACACGCGGGGGGTCATGCCTTGGACGACGCGGCCCCGCATGTATTACACCACCGACCTCCGGCGATACCTGGCGGGTGTTCGAATCGATCGCGAGCCCGGCCGGACGTTCATGACCGACGACCTCAGCCCGCAGATTCTCGGCTTCGTCCTCGAACGGGCGATCCGCAAGGCCGACCCTGGACGGACCGTCTCCTCGTATTTCCAAGAGAAGATCTGGGAGCCCCTCGGCGCCGAATTCGACTCCAGATGGAACCTGGATCACGCCGGCGACGGTTTGGAGAAGGGCGAGAGCGGATTCGCTCCGCGGGCGATCGACCTCGTGAAATTCGGACTCCTCTACCTGCGGGAAGGCTCATGGTCCGGCCGCCAAATCGTGCCGCGGTCGTGGATTCTGGAGACGACGGTCCCGGGCCCCCCGGGATCCTCTCCCAGCATTGAAAAAACGGGCTTCTACAAGCGGCTGTGGTGGGGACAGGCGCCCTTCGGAGACACCCGCCCCGACTATTACGCCAACGGCCACTTCGGACAGCGGTTGTACGTTTCGCCCTCCCGGGACCTCGTCCTCCTGCGCCTCGGCTACGCCGATGGAGGCGTCGGTTGGACCGGCTTCCTGTCCTCGATCGCCGAGAGGTGCGGGAAGACTGCGGAAGGGGAGGCGAAGAACGATCAATTCGAGCGGAGGCGACAAGCGCATGTCGTTAAGTAAGCAAAAGACGCCCTATCACAAGGGTGGGCTGCCCGACCGCTTTCTCGTCGAGGCGGCCCGCATGATCGCCGAGCTCGGACCCGAAGCGCTGTCGATGCGGCGGCTGAGCGCCCGCCTCGGCGTTTCCCGAACCGCGGCCTACCATCATTTCCGCAATAAGGGTGAATTGATGAGCGCCGTCGGACGCCGCGGCTTTGCCTTCCTCGCCGAAGGTGTCGGGGAGGCGGCGGCCGGCTCCTCGTCGACATCCGAGGCTTTGACGAATATGGTCCTGGCCTACGTCCGGTTCGCCCGGGAGAAGACGTCCTTCTTCCGGTTGATGTTCGCCGACATCCTCCGCCGGCCGGTGAAAAGGAAGGATCCGATCGAGCTGTCGGCTTTTCCCTTTTCCAGTCCGGAGGCCTTCGAAACTCTCGGTCAGTTCGTTTTCTGGATCAAACGGGGTCAGGAGCAAGGACTTCTCCAACCCGGAGAGCCCCTTCTTCAGGCGAATGTCATGTGGGCCTTCGGCCACGGCATCGCTTATCTCTTGATCGACAACCACCTGAAGTTCACGGGCGATCCGGAAACCATCGTCCGCCGCGGCATGGCCGCCTTGATCGAGGGCTTTCGACCGGGCTCCTCTCGGCCCGCCGAAAAACCGTCCGCCCGCGGGCCGGTCCCTTCCCCTAAAAAATCAAAGGAGACGAATCGCCAATGACACGACGACTTCCCTCGAGAACCCAAATCCTGGCCGTCGGATTGCTCCTGGCCTGGGCCTTTCCGTTTGCAAACAGGACGGCCGAAGCACAGGATCCGGTCGAAAACCTGAGCGTCTCCAGCCTCTCCGACCGGATCCGGCTGATCTCGGGAGGGTCCCAAAACGTCAATCTCACGGCGATCCGGACGGAGAACGGCATCATCCTGGTCGACACGGGGGAATCCGTCGAATTCGCCCTGGCCGCCCGCCGGATTCTTGACCGAGAATTTCCGGGCGCAACGGTGACCCACGTGGTGAACACCCACGCCCACTGGGACCACATCCTTGGAAACGCCGCCTTTCCGGAAGCGACGATCATCGCCCAGAAGAATGCCTTGAAGGCCCTGGTTCAAATCATCCTGCCCCGGGGCGCGGGAGAACAGCGGGAAACCCGCCGGGCCGAGTCGGCGGCCGCTCCTCCGCCGCCCGGCACGCCCCCGCCTCCGCCGCGGACGCCCCTGGAGGTTCATCTCACCCCCGAGGATTACGAACGGACCAAACCCGATCTGACATTTTCCGAGGAGTATCTTCTTCGGGAAGGCGGAGTGACGGTCGAGCTGGTTTCCTACGGCCCGGCCCACACGTCGAGCGACGTCTTGGTTCTCGTCCCGTCCGAGAGGCTGCTGTGCGTCGGCGATCTGTTCTTTCACAATACCCTTCCCACCTTCGGGACCCGCCTTCCGCCCGAAGTCGACCGCTGGCGCCGGGCGCTCGAAAAAATTTCGGGGGAAGGCGGTCGATTCGATCGGGTCGTGTCCGGCCACGGGGAGATCATCGCGCGGGCTGAATTCGAAGCTCAGGTCGGGTACCTGTTCGACGTCTGGGCCCGGGCCGGGGAAGCGGTTCGAGACGGCCGGAGCCTCGAGCGCCTTCAGGAGGACTTGAGATTGGACCGGGCTTTCCCGGCATTGGCCGCCTGGGACGTCAAATCGAGCACAGGGGCCTCGCTGCACGAGGGAAACGTCCGCACCGCTTTTCAGAGTCAGGACGAGAAAACCCAACGGAGCGGGTCTCTCCTCCCTTATCTGGGGCAAGTTCCCCCGGGCGATATCCCGGTCGTCTTCTCCCCCGGCTTGATTTCCGGAGGGACGCATCGCCTCCACGGATTCCCCGTTTTCACTCCCAACCTCGCGGAAGTCTATTGGCCGGTTATTCCCCCGCGAATCATGTTGATGAAGGAGAGGGAGGGGGTCTGGAGCGCACCGATCGTGTTGGATCTCGCTTCCGGAAATCCCCAGGCGCCGTTCCTTTCCGCCGACGGCCGAACGCTCTACTTCCAAGCCGTACTGCCGGAGGGGAAGGGCGGACTCGACATCTGGCGCTCGGAACGCGGGCCGGACGGCTGGGAACCGCCGCAAAACCTGGGCTCACCCGTCAATACGCCGGGGTTCGAATCACAGCCCAGCCTGACATCCGGCGGCACCCTCTATTTCACCGGGTATCTCGCGGGTGTTGCGATGGAACGCGGGATCTTCCGGGCCGAACGGACGGAACTCGGATATGCGGCTCCGGAACTTTTGCCTCCGCCCATCAACAGCCCCTCGATCGATTACACCCCGTTCATCGACCCCGAAGAACGGTTTTTACTATTCGCTTCGAGCAGGCCGTCGGGCGATGAATCCGATTTGCGGCTATTCATTTCGTACCGGACGGAGGGAGGGACATGGACGAATCCGGTGAACCTCAGCAAGGCACTTGGATTCGACAAGCCGTCCCGATTCCCAGGCCTGTCTCCCGACGGGAAATATTTGTTTTTTCTTTCCGGCAACGATATTTACTGGGTGAAGGCCGGGATTCTGCAGCGGCTTCGGCCGGAGGCGGCCAGATCCGGCTGACCTCCCGCCCGGCTTCCTGCGTCCCGTATCCGTCGAGCCAATCCTTCCCCGGCCGAATGCGGATTTTCGGTTGACAAGCCTTTACGGGCGGGCATATGATTCCGCTTCACGACCTTCAACCGGAACGGAGGACCGATGAAAAAGCGCGCTCTGCTCTTCCTCGCCGCAGTCTTCACCCTGGCGGCGACCCTGGTCAGTTTTCAAGCCCCGGTACAATCTTCGGATGACCCGATCGTCCGGAAGATCATCGAAATCGGCCGGACGAACAACCAGGTCATGACCTGGAACGACTACGCCAGCAACCGCTTCGGCGCCCGGGAAACCGGGACGAACGCCTACAACGACGCGGCCGAATGGGCCGTCTGGCAGTTCCGGCAATGGGGCCTGGAGGCCGAGCTGGATGAAGCCGGCGAGCTTCCGGTCGGCTTCAACCGCGGCCCCTGGTTCGGCCGAATGATCAAGCCGAACGAGAAGGCGCTCTGGTTCGGAACGCCCAGCTTCACCGCCGGGACGAAGGGCGTCCAGCGCGGACACGTCGTCATCCTGAAGGCAGATCCCTTCTCCATTCCCGGACGCAATCCGAAGCCGGAAGACGTCGAAAAGAAAAAAGCCGCCGTCGAGGCGGCCATCGCCGAAGTACGGGCGGCCGGAGACGCGTTCAAAGGCGCCTGGGTCCTGATCGGCGGAGAAAACTCGGGTTTCGCCCGCGACGGACGCCGGGCGACGGCGGATTATTCCGATTCCACCCTCATCCCCCCCCTGAGCCGGATGCTGGACGAAGCCGGAGCCCTGGGCACCATCCAGCTCTCCAAGACGGAACCGTTCCGGATCATGGACGGCCACGTGACTTCCTGGGACAAGCTCCCCGTCCTGCCGGACATCAAGCTGGCCGAGCCGCAATTCAAGGAGATCAAGGCCCTGGTCGAAAAGGGCGAAAAAGTCGAGCTGGAGTTCGACATTCGGAACTGGTTCAAAATGGGCCCGGTCAAATACCACAACGTCGTGGCCATGCTTCGGGGAACGACCTATCCCGACGAGTACATCGTCATCGGCGGGCACTTCGATTGCTTCAGCGGCGCGACCGGGGCCGTCGATGACGGTTCCGGCTTCGCCCCGGGCATGGAGGCCCTTCGGTTGATTACAGCCGCGGGCGGCCGGCCGAAACGTTCCATCATCATCATCCTCTTCGCCGCGGAGGAATCGGGCCTCGTCGGCTCGCAGGCCTGGCTGCGGAGACACCCCCACCTTCAGAATAAAATCTTCATGATGATCAACCGCGACGGAAGCCCCAGCGCCATCACCGGGGCGGCCGTCCCCGAAACCTGGTACGCGGATTTCCAAAAAATCGGCGCTCCCCTGTCCAACGTCAACCCGAAATGGCCGTTCAAGGTCGAGCGGACGCTGCCGCGGGCCCACGCCACGAGCGCAGGGGGAACGGACTCCTCGTCATTTGAGATGAAGGGCATTCCCACCCTGGGATTCCGGACCCAGACCAATTACAACTACCAGCACGCCTGGCACACGCTGGCCGACACCTACCAGGAGCTGGTGCCCTACACGGAACACCAGCAGCATTCCGCCCTGGTCACCGCCGTGGTCGCCTATGGCGCGGCCAATCTGGAAAAAACACTGCCCCGCGATGGGGTTTACCTGAACGACGGAATCTATGCCGCTTTCACCGTCGGCGCCGGAGACGCCCCCAAGCAATTCATGACCACGATCGATTACCTCGGCGCCCCCCTCCAGGCAGCCAACTTCATCCGCATCGTCGAAGGGAAGACGCCCGCCGGAGGCCCGCAAGGCATGGGCGGCCGCGGGCCCGGAGGCCCGGGCCGGCGTCCGGAGATCCCTCCGATCGGGACCATTGAAATCGCCGACCGGATGATCAAGGGCCTGATCGTTTCCGACGCCCAGAAGTCCGTCGCCGTGGCGAGCCTTCCCCTCTCGCCCAACGCCGGGCTCAAACACGACGGCGCGGGCGTGCTGGGCCTTTCCGGCCCCAACGCCTTCTACCTGACGCTGCAGAAGAATGCCGGACTGGACGCGAAGTTCACCGCGATCGGCCGAACGATCGCCGGAATGGATCTTCTGGCCCAACTCAAAAAGGGCGAGCCGATTCGGGCCATCCGGATCGTCCGAGTCGGCCAGGCGGCACGCGATTTCAAGACGGACGAAGAAGCCTTCCAAAAGCTTCTCAAAGCCGGCAAATAGAATCCGGCAATAGCGGCCGCGGATCCGGACTCAGCGATCCGGCTGGGTCCGGGCCGCGACCGCCAATGGACCGTGAATGTCCACTCCGGCTCCGGTCACCCGGACGACATAGTCGCCCGGCTTGAGAAAGACATGGGTCTGGGTAAAATAAGCCTGAAGACTCCGGTTTCGGGCCGTAACCAGATCCCAGCGAACCTGGTTGAATCCCCGCCGGCCGTTGATCGTCCGGCTCCAGACCTCCTTCCCTTCCGGCGTTTCGACGCGAAGAAGGACTTCACCCTCCCGGTCCAGGAAGAACGTCAGGGGGACGTTCTCAACGGTGCTCAAGCGGGGGTCGCGGTGGGTGTCGTTGATCCAGGGCAGCCGGGCCGGGGGAATTTCGAATAGCGCCGGAACGAGCGAGCCGCCGGCGGCGAAGGCCGCCTGCAAGGGTTTGAGGTTCACCTTGTAGATGCCCCGCCCGTAGGTCGCCGCGATGAGGTCCATCTCCCGTTCCTGGATGACGAGGTCGGAGACGGCGGCTTGCGGCATATCGATTCCGAAGTGGGACCAACTCCTCCCCCGGTCCGTCGAAAGATAAACGCCGCGGGACATGCCGAGGTACAGGATGTTTTCGTTGGTCGGGTCCTCCTTGACGACATAGGCGACCTGGGCGGGAAGACCGGCCATGATCGGCCGCCAGGTCGCGCCGCGGTCCTCGGAGGCGAAGACATAGGCGTTGAAATCGTCGCTGTCCAGTCCCGAGACGGTGAGGTAGACGCGGTCGACGGCGAAGCGCGACGGACAGATGCTTCGGATGTAGCGATTCGGAAGACCGGCCGAATGCTCCGTCCAGGTCAAGCCGTCGTCATCGGTCGTCCAGAATCCGCCCTTGTCCGTCCCGACATACAGCAGACCCGGCCGCAGCCTCGATTCGGCCAGGGCTCCGGCTGCCGTCGCGGCCTTTTCGGTATCGGAGGAGCGGGCCAGGTCGGGACTGATGAGTTTCCAGGCATCGCCCCGGTTCGTGCTTTTGAACACGAAATTTCCGGCGTGATAGAGAGTCCCCGGATCATAGACCGAAATCAGGTACGGGGCGACGAAGTTATAGGCCAGGGTCCCCTCGACGTCTTTGGGAAGACGGGGCCTGATATGGACCGAGCGGTCCGCTCGGAGGCTTTTCCTGGCGATGCCTCCCAGCTGGCTCGAAAAATAGACCGTGTCGGGATCGTTCGGAGCGGGAATCGTCACGCAGCCGTCGCCGCCTGACCAGGCGTCGATCCAAACGTATTTCCATCCGTCGGGATATTTCGGCAGCCATTCCCGCGCCGGTCCGTAGACCGAGGAGTCGTCCTGGGCGCCGGCATAGACGTTGTAAGGAGACTGGTTGTCCGTGGAGGCGGTATAAAACTCGCCGGCCGGGAAGTTGTTGTGGTGAAGCCAGGTCGCCCCACGGTCCGGGCTCGTATAAAATCCGCCGTCGTTTCCCAGGGCCAGGCGATCCGGATTTCCGGGATCGATCCACAGCCCGCATTGGTCCAGATGCAGGGGATCGGCCGGGCTGGGGAAGAGATGGTAGACATCGCCCCCGACGGCTTCGAAGGTCCGTCCGCCGTCGCGGCTTCGGGCCAGCCGAACCCCGAGGGCATAGACTTCCTCGTCATCGGCCGGGTTGACATAGCAATCGCAGAAATACCAGCCGATTCCGCCGAAAATCGGAAGCTCTTCCTGATGGGTTCTGGCCCAAGTCCGTCCGCCGTCCACAGTCCGATAAACCTCCGCCGCCAGGTTCTTGTCCTTGTTGAGGTTGTCGATCAAGGCATAGGCCTTGTCGGGATTCGTCCGGGAGACGGCCAGTCCGATGCGGCCGTTGTTTGGCCCGGCAGGGAACCCGCCCCCAAGCCGGTTCCAGGTCGCGCCGCCGTCCTCGCTTTTATAGATTCCGCTTTGGGGGCCGGAAACATCGGGGTAATTCTCCCATGTCGAGGCATACACAATGCCCGGATCCGAGGGCGAAATCACGACGTCGTTGGCCCCGGTCCGCTCATCCACATAGAGGACATGGTCCCAGCTTTTTCCGCCGTCGACTGTCCGGTAGAGCCCCCGGTTCGGATTGGGCGTCCAGAAATGGCCGAGCACGGCGGCGAAAACGATATTCGGATTTTGCGGGTGAACCGCGATTTTTCCGATATGGTAGGAATCGGGAAGCCCGGTGTTGGTCCAGGTCGCCCCGGCGTCCCGCGAAACGAAAACTCCCGTTCCCGGCATGGTGAAATTCCGCGGCTTTTTCAAGTCGACCCCGCTGCCCAGCCAGATGATGTCGGGATTCGAGGGGGCCAGGGCGATATCGCCAATGCCGAGAGCCGATTGGTTATCGAAGATCGAGGTCCAGGACAGCCCGCCGTTGACCGTTTTCCAGAGGCTTCCCGAGCCGACCGCGGCGTAATACGTGCCCGGACGGGAGGGATCGCCCTGGACGGCTCCGACCCGGGCGGAATTGGTCGTCGGACCGAGCGGAATCCAGGACAAGCCGAATTCCGTCGTTCGCCGCATTTGGGAAGCCTGATCGAAGGACCGGAATAGCGGGCTCCGGTCCTCGGCCCGGGCCGAAGCGCAGAACAACATCCCGATAATCATCATGGCCGTCATCGTTTTTGGGCGTTTGATCATGGGCGGACCTTCCTTGTCGAGTCGTTCAGGGAAAATCATACCATAACGACCCACGGGCGCGCCCTGCCTGGCGCACGAAAAAAAAAGCCCGCCCCGCCTTGCGGCGGGACGGGCGGGAAATGACCGATTCGGGCTTTACTTGCCCGGCTTTTTTCCCTTGTCTTTCTTCTTCTTTTCCTTGGGCTTGAACTCCGAGCCAACCAGCTCGATCACGGCCATCTCCGCTCCGTCGCCCTTCCGGGGGCCGAGCTTGACGATCCGGGTGTAGCCTCCGTTTCGCTCGGAGAACCGCGGCGCGACCGTTTCGAACAACCGGGTCACGGCGTCTTCCTTGGTCGTGAGCCCGAGGGCTCGCCGCCTGGCGGCCAGGGTCCCGGCCTTGCCCATGGTGATCAGCTTTTCGATATAGGGGCGGATCTCCTTGGCCTTGGCCACCGTCGTCCGGACCCGCTCTTTTTCGATCAGCGAGGTGGCCAGGTTGCGCAGGAGCATCTCCCGGTGGGCCGTAGTCCGCCCCAGTTTTCTTCCGCTTAAACGATGCCTCATTCGCCCGTCTCCTTGGGTTTATCCTTGGCCTCGCCCTTGATCCGTTCAATCAGCTTCGGGTGAAGGTCGATGCTCAGGCCGAGTCCGAGGTTGACCAGTGTGCTCTTGATTTCCTCGAGAGACTTGCGGCCGAAATTTTTCGTCTTCAACAGCTCGTCTTCGCTTTTGATGACGAGTTCGTAGATCTTCTCGATCCCGGCCGAACGCAGGCAGTTGTTCGACCGGACCGACAACTCGAGATGTTCGATCGGTTTGGCCAAAACGTCGGCTTGGGTGAAGAACGGGATCTCCCGCTTGGACGAGACCGGCTCGTTGTCGGCCCGCTCGTCGACCACATTCAGGAAGATCAGCAGGTGGTCCCGCATAACCTTGGCCGCCTGGGCCAGGGCCTCGACCGGGGCCACCGCGCCCGTCGTCCAGATTTCCAGGGTCAATTTTTCATAGTCGATCCGCTTGCCGACGCGGGCCGGCTCAACCCGGTAGTTGACCTTGAGAATGGGCGAATGGGCCGAATCCAGCGGGATCGTGTCGATGCTGTGGGCCTCGTCGAAATTCTGATCGGCGGTGATGTATCCCCGGTTGTTGTCGACGATCAGCTCGGCCTCGAGAGACCCGTCCTTGTCGAGGGAGGCGATCAGGATGTCCTTCTTCAGGACCTCAATGTCGCCGTCGCTCTGGAGGTCGGCCGCGGTGGCCGTTCCCGGGCCCTCCTTGTGGAGGGTCATCGTCTTCGGCCCGGCTCCCTTGAGCTTCAGGGGAATCGACTTCATGTTGAGGATGATGTCGGTCACATCCTCGACCACCCCGGGGATGGTCGAAAATTCGTGCAGGACTCCCTGGATTCGAACGGCGGTTATGGCCGCCCCCTCGATCGAGGACAGCAGGATCCGCCGCAGGGCATTGCCGACCGTCGTCCCGAAGCCGCGTTCAAACGGCTGGGCCGTAAACCGGCCGTAGGTCGAGGTCAACGTCTCGTAGTCGCACTCCAACAGCTTGGGCCGCTGAAAACCGAATTCGGTCATGGCTCCTCCTTCCGGATACCGTCTCGCGGGCCGGGCCCTACTTCGAGTAGAGCTCGACGATCATATGCTCTTCGACCATGAGCGTCACGTCCGCCCGGGTGGGCAGGGCGACGATGCGGGCCTGCAGATTGTCCCGGTCGACTTGAATCCAGCCGGGAACGGCCTTGCCGGCATACGCCTCGGCCACGGCTTTCAGGTCCTCGGATTTGACCGACTGGGGCCGAAAGCCGATCACGTTGTCGGCCTTGACCATGAACGACGGTGCGGCGACCCGGCCGCCGTTGACCAGGACATGTCCGTGGGCGACCAGCTGCCGGGCGTGGGCCCGGGAATGAGCGTAGCCGGCGACATAGAGGACATTGTCCAGCCGCCGTTCGAGCATTTGGAGCAGGATCTCACCGGTGACGCCCTTGGTCTGCTCGGCCCGTTCGAAGAACAGGCGGAACTGCTTCTCGGACATCCCGTAGAACCGTTTCATCTTCTGCTTTTCCCGGAGCTGGAGTCCGTAGCCGAGGATCCGGCGGCGGTTCCGGCCGTGCTGGCCGGGGGCGTAGGCCCGCCGTTCGACCGGGCATTTGTCGGTCAGGCACTTGTGACCCTTGAGAAAGAGCTTCGTCTTTTCGACCCGGCAAAGCCGGCAGAGGGGTTCGCGATATCGGGACATAAAGGCTCTCCTTAAACCCGGCGGCGGCGGCGGACGCGGCAGCCGTTATGAGGGATCGGGGTGACGTCCTTGATTGAGCGGATTTCGACGCCGCCGCTCTGCAGGGACCGGATGGCCGATTCGCGGCCGGCGCCAGGGCCGTTGACCCGGACATCCAGGTACCGGACGCCGAACTCTCTGGCCTTGGTCGCCGCTTCCTTCCCGGCCAGCTGGGCCGCGAACGGCGTCCCTTTCCGGGCGCCTTTGAAGCCGACCGTCCCGGCGCTCGTCCAGCAGACCGCGTTCCCCTGGTGATCGCTGATCGTGATGATCGTGTTGTTGAACGTCGACTGGATGTGGGCGGTTCCGTAGCCGATGTCCTTGCGGACTTTCTTCTTGGTCCTGGTTTTCGCTTTCGTCGTGGCCATGCGCTGTTCCCTTCCTTATTTTTTGGCGGCGGGTTTTAATTTCTTGATCGAGTGGCCGCGGGGCCCCTTCCGGGTCCGGGCGTTGGTTTTCGTCCGCTGGCCCCGGACCGGAAGTTTCCTTTTATGCCGCTGGCCGCGAAAGCAGCCGATATCGACGAGGCGCTTGATGGCCAGGCTGACCTCTTTGCGGAGATCGCCCTCGATCTTCTCCCGCTTCTCGATGATCTGGCGGATCTTGTTGACTTCCTCCTCAGTCAAGGCCTTGACCTTCTTGTTCTTGTCGATCTTGGCCTCTTCCAGGAGCTGGGCGGACTTGGACCGGCCGATCCCGTAAATGTAGGTCAGCCCGATCTCGATGCGCTTGTCCGGCGGAAGCGTGATGCCTGCGATGCGTGCCATGGGTGCCGTCCTTATCCTTGACGTTGTTTGTGCCGGGGGTTCGTGCAAATGATCCGGACCAATCCCTTGCGCCGGATGATTTTGCAATTGCGGCAGATTTTTTTCACGGAGGCTCTGACTTTCATGTCCTGTCCCCTTATCCTTTATTTGAAGCGATACGTGATCCGTCCCTTGGTCAGGTCGTAGGGCGAAATCTCGACCAGGACCCGGTCCCCGGGAAGGATGCGGATGAAATGCTTTCTCATCTTGCCGGATATGTGGGCCAGGATGACGTGCTTATTCTGCAGCTCCACCCGGAACATGGCGTTGGGCAGCGTCTCGTGGACCACGCCTTCGGCTTCGAAGACGTCCTCTTTAGGCATGCGGCAGCTCCTTGCCGGCGGGCGCGCCGGCCGTCATCTGAATCCGGCTCAGGACCTCGACGCCCCGGTCGGTCAGGGCGACGGTTTCTTCGAAATGGGCGGCCAGGCTGCGGTCCCTGGTGACGGCCGTCCAGCCGTCGCTCAGAATGTCCACCTCCCACCGCCCGGCCGCGATCATCGGCTCGATGGCCAGGACAAGGCCTTTGCGGATCCGGGGTCCCCGGCCCGGGAACCCGAAGTTCGGAAGTTGCGGGTCCTCGTGCAGGTCCTGCCCGATGCCGTGGCCGACGAACGACCGGATGACCGAAAAACCGGCGCTCTCGACGACGGTCTGCACGGCATGGGAGATGTCCGAGAGATGGTTGCCTTCGACGAACCGGAGCAGTCCGTTCTCGAAGGATTCCTCGGCGACCCGGACCAGCCGGAGGGCATCCGGCCCGACGGTCCCGACCGGATAAGTTCGGGCCGCATCGCCGTAATACCCGCCGTAAAGGACACCGAAATCGAGGCTGACCAGGTCCCCGTCCCGAAGCTTCCGCGAAGACGGGAAGCCGTGGATGACTTCCTCGTTGATCGACACGCAGATCGACCCGGGGAAGCCGCGATAACCCTTGAAGGCGGGCTTGGCCCCGAACTCCCGGCAGCGGCGCTCGGCATGGGCGTCCAGCTCGGCCGTCCGCAGGCCCGGCTGGATCAAGCCGCCGAGTTCGGCCAGGATCGTCCCCGTGATCCGGGCGCTGTCCCGCATCCGGGCGATCTCGGCCTCGGTCTTGTAGACGATCACAGCGGGCGTCCCTCCTTGGTCATGAGGGCGGCGATCCGGGCATAGACATCCTCGGCATAGCCCTCTCCGTCGATCGCCCGGTACGTCCCCTTGGCCCGGTAGTAATCCTCCAGGGGGGCCGTGGCTTCGCGGTAGACTCGAAGTCGTTCCCGGACGGTGTCCGGGGCGTCGTCGGACCTCTGGATGAGTTCCCCCCCGCAGGCATCGCAAACTCCCGCGGCCTGGGGAGGCTTCCGGTTCACGTGGAAAACGGCCCCGCAGGCCGGGCAGACGCGCCGCCCGCAGAGCCGCTCGACAATGGACTCTTCGCCCACGGTCAGGTCGATCGCCAGCTCCGGCCGGCCGGTGTCAATCGCATCGACCGCCCGGGCCTGGGCCACGGTCCGGGGGTAGCCGTCCAGGATATAGCCGCCGAGACAGTCCGGAGCGGAGATCCGGTCGCGGACGAGCTCGGTGACGATTGCGTCATCGACCAGCCCGCCGGCCTTCATGACCGCCTCGGCTTTTCGGCCCGTCGGAGTGCCCTCCCGGACAGCCTTCCGAAGAAGGTCGCCGGTGGACACGCGGGGAAATCCGGTCGCCCGGGAGACCATTTCTCCCAGGGTTCCTTTCCCGCTGCCCGGCGCGCCGAGGAAGATCAATCTCATCCCCGCCTCCCGCGAATCCGTCCGTGACGCATGAAGCCGTCGTAATGGCGCATGACGAGCTGGGCCTCGATCTGCTGGAGGGTGTCCATGGCCACGCCGACGACAATCAGGATGGACGTGCCGCCGAACATGAACTGGACGCCAAGCCCTTGGGTGAACCATTTCGGCATCACCCCGTCGAGCCAATTCCCGATGAACGGCAGGTACTGGACCTTGAAACCGGAGGTCAGGAAATCCGGGAGGATAGCGATGGCCGCAAGGTAGACAGCCCCGACGAGGGTGATCCGGGAAAGGATCTCGTCGATGGCGTCCGAAGTGTTCTTGCCCGGCCGGATTCCGGGAATGAAGCCGCCGTACTTGCGAAGGTTCTCGGCGACATCGTTGGGATTGAAGATGATCGAGACGTAAAAATAGGTGAAAAAGATGATCGCCACGATATAGAGCAGGTGGTAAAGCGGCATCCCGACGTTGAACCAGCGGGAGAATGTCTCGAAGGCCGGGATCTTAATCATCGCCGCGATGGTCGCCGGGATGGTGATGATCGAGGCGGCAAAGATGATCGGGATGACCCCGCCGGTATTGACCCGCAGCGGCAGGTGGGTGCTCTGGCCGCCGAAGACCTTCCGGCCGACGACGCGCTTGGCGTAGGAGACCGGAATGCGGCGCTGGCCCCGCTCGACAAAGACGATGAAGGCGATGACGGCGACCATCATGGCCCCCATCAGGAGGATCTTGATCGGGTTCCAGTCGCCGGTCTTGAGGCCGGTGAAGATGCTCATCAAGCCGGCCGGGAAGCGGGCGACGATCCCTGCAAAAATGATCAGGGAAATGCCGTTGCCGATCCCCCGCTCGGAGATCTGCTCACCGAGCCACATGACGAAGACCGTTCCCGTGGTCAAGGTCAGGACCGTCAGGAGGATGAAGCCGATCCCAGGGTTGGGGACGATCGGAGCCCCCGTCGGGCTGGTTAGGTTCTGGAGGAACAGGGCGATGGCCCAGGCCTGAATGACGCAGATGAGGATCGTGCCGTAGCGGGTGTACTGGGTGATCTTTTTCCGGCCCATCTCGCCTTCCTTGGACAATCGTTCAAGGTAAGGCCAGACAACGGTCAGAAGCTGGAGGATGATCGAGGAGCTGATATAGGGCATGATCCCCAGGGCAAAGATCGTCATCCGGGACATGTACTGGCCGGAGAACAGGTCGATGAACCCGAGGATGGTGCCCTTCTGGGCCTGCCAGAATTCGGCCAGGGCGGAGGCCGAGATGCCCGGGTTGGGGATCTGCCCGCCGATCCGGTAGATGGCCAGGAGGATCAGGGTGAAAAAGACCCTCTTCCGGAGGTCCGGAATGCTGAAAATGTTGCGGATGCTGTCGAGCATGGCAATCACTCGAGAATGACGGCTTTGCCCCCGGCCGCCTCGATCTTCTTCACCGCCGAAGCGGAGAACTGGTGGGCCCGGACGGTCTTGGCTTCCTGGATCCCGCCCCGGCCGAGAACCTTGACCCGGGCGGAGGCCGGCTTCAGGATTCCGGCTGCGGCCATCTCGGCCGGTCCGATCTCCGTCCCGGTGATTTTGGCCAGGCGGTCAAGATTGAGGATGACCGCTTCCCGGCGAAAGATGTTGGTGAATCCACGCTTTGGAACCCGGCGGACGAGGGGCATCTGGCCGCCCTCGAATCCGCGCATGGATTTATAGCCGGCCCCGGCCAGCTGGCCTTTATGGCCGCGGCCCGAGGTTTTACCCCGGCCGGAGCCGGGCCCGCGCCCGACCCGTCGGTCTTTTTTGTGAGCGCCTTTTGCGGGATGGAGTTGACTGAGGTTCATTCGGCGTCCTCCACTTTTAGGACATGGGTGATCTTGCGGATCATGCCGCGGATGGACGGCGTGTCCTCGCGTACGACATAGGAGTTCGGCTTGCCCAGGCCGAGGCCCCGGGCGACAAGCCGCTGGCTTTCCGGGTAGCCGATGAGGCTCCGGACCAGGGTGATTTTGACCTTACGGGGAGCGGGGCTCATTTCTCGGCCGTCCCTTTCGCCTTGCCCCGGTCCCTGGCGACCTGCTCCGGATTCATGAGCTTGGTCAGTGCGTCCATCGTCGCGTGGGCGACGGAGATCGGGTTGGAGCTTCGGATGGATTTGGTCAGGATGTCCTTGATCCCGGCCAGCTCGAGGATGATCCGGACCGCGCCGCCGGCGATGACGCCCGTCCCCTTTGAGGCGGGACGGAGGATGACCACCCCGGCATCGGCCGCTCCCCGGATCATATGGGGGATCGTCGTGTCGGCCAGCTGGATCTTGATGATGTGCTTCTTGGCATGCTCGACGGCCTTGGCGATGGCCGAGGGGACCTCACGGGCCTTGCCCTTGCCGATGCCGACCTGGCCGCGCTCGTCGCCGACGGCCACCATGGCCGCGAAGCTCAGGTTCTTGCCGCCCTTGACGACTTTCGTCACCCGGCGGATGGTGATGACCTGGTCCTTGAGTTCCGTTCCGTCATCCAGGCGGGGCCGGGGAGGACGGTTGCCTTGACCACGTGTCGATTCTGCTTGCGCCATCGGATTCTCCTTCCGGTCCGCTTTAGAAGACCAGGCCGCCCTTGCGCATGGCTTCGGCCACGGCTTTGACCCGGCCGTGGTAGGGATACACGCCGCGGTCGAAGACGATCTTCTCGATCTTCCGGTCCTTGAGCCGCCGAGCGAGGACTTCGCCCAGCTTCTCGCAGCCGGCCAGGTTCTTGGTGTTCCTGATCTCCGCCCGGAGGTCCTTCTCCAGGGTCGAGGCGGACGCGATCACCGATCCGGTGTCGTCGTTGACCGCCTGGGTGTAGATGTACCGGTTGCTCTTGAAGACGAACACCCGGGGCCGGTCGGCCGTTCCCCGGACTTTGCGGCGGATTCTCTGCCGCAAGCGGTCGTCCCGTTCACTGCGGATTTTGACCTTGTCTTTAAGCACCGCTCACCCCCGCCTTCCGTTCTTTCTTGATGAGTTTTTCACCAACATAGCGCACCCCTTTGAGCTTGTACGGGTCGGGCTTGCGGAACCGCTTGATGTCGTCTGCGACCTGCCCGACCCGCTGCCGGTCGATCCCCCGGACGGTGATGAGGGTGGGCTTCTCGCAGACCACCTCCACATCGGGGGGGATCGGATACAGCTTGGGCTTGGAGTAGCCGAGGCTCAGCTCGAGCTGGTTTTGGTCGACCCGGGCCTTGTAGCCGACGCCGACGATCTCCAGCTGTTTCTGGAATCCCGTCGAGACGCCGTTGACGGCGTTTTGGGCCAGGGCCCGGCAGAGCCCGTGGAACATTTTTCTTTGCTTCGTTTCGTCGGACCGGGCGAAGGAGAGGGTCGACCCCTCGAGGCTCGCCGTGATCCCCTCGAAGAGGGGGGTCGTGAGCTTGCCCTTTTTCCCCTCGAACTCGATCCGGTCGGGATGGACCGCGGCTTTGACATCCGCGGGCAAGTCGATCGGCCGTTTGCCTATGCGTGACATGGTTCGTCCCCTTCTTTCGGGTCTCTCACCAGACGGTGCAGAGAACCTCTCCACCGAGGCCGAGCTCCTCGCATCTGGCCCCGGAAAGGACTCCTCGGGAGGTGCTGATGATGGCCACTCCCAGACCGTCGTAAACCTTCGGAATCGAGTCCCTGGTGCAGTAGACCCGGCAACCGGGTTTGGAGACGCGCCGGGCGCCGGCCAAAACGCTCTGGTTGCCCTCGGTGTATTTCAGCGTGACGGCCAGGATACCCTGGGGGCCGTCGTCGATGACCTTGTAGTTGCGGATGTATCCCTCTTCCTTGAGGATCCGGGCGATCTCAGCCTTCAGGCGGGAGGCGGGGATCTGGACTTCCCGCTTCCGCATGAGGGCGGCGTTGCGCATCCGGGTCAGCATGTCGGCGATGGGGTCGGTGGCGCTCATGATGATGTCCTTTCCGTCCCTTACCAGGAGGCCTTGACGACCCCGGGGATCTCGCCCCTGTGGGCCAGGTCCCGGAAACACAGCCGGCACATCTCGAATTTCCGGTAATACCCGCGGGAGCGTCCGCAGATCTTGCAGCGCCGGTGGGTTCGGATGGCGTACTTGGGGGTTCGCAGGAATTTTGCATAAGCCGATGTCGTGGACATGAAATACCTCTCTCTCAGGCCGTCTCGCGGAAGGGCATCCCCAATTTGCGGAGGAGGGCCATGGCCTCGGCGTCGGTCCGGGCCGTAGTGACGATGGTGATATTCATCCCCCGGGACCGTTCCACTTTCGTATAGTCGATCTCGGGGAAGACGAGCTGGTCCCGCAGGCCCAGGGTGTAATTGCCCCGGCCGTCGAAGGCCTTGGGCGATACGCCCCGGAAGTCGCGGACGCGCGGCAGGACGATGTTGACCAAGCGGTCGAGGAATTCGTACATCCGCTTCTGGCGGAGGGTGACGAAGCAGGCAATCGGCAGGCCCTTGCGGAGCTTGAAGGCCGAAATCGATTTTTTGGCCCGGGAGACCACCGGAGCCTGCCCGGTAATCTGGCTCAGCTCGGCCTTGGCCGCATCGAGGGCCTTGGCGTTCAGGATGGCTTCGCCCACGCCGATGTTGATGACGATCTTTTCCAGCCGGGGGACGGCATTGGGGTTGGAGATGGCGAGCTCTTTTTCAAGCTCGGCCGTGATTTCGCTCTTGTAGCGTTCCTGCAGGCGGCTCATCTGATCCTCACTTTCCCGTCTCGAAGACCGTCCCGCACTTGGCGCAGGCCCGGGCCCGGGTGCCGTCCTCGAGCTTCATGGCCCTGGCCCGAACGCCCTGGGCGCACTCGGGGCAGTAGAGCATCAGGCGGCTCAGGGGCACCTTCGATTCCTTTTCCATGACCCCGCCCTGGACGTTCTTGGACCGGTCGGGGCGGATGAAGTGCTTGACCATGGCCACACCCTCGACGATCGCCCGGCGGGAAGCCGCATCGACCGTGAGGACCTTGCCGGTCTTGCCCTTGTCCTTCCCCGTGCGGACAAAGACCATGTCGTTTTTCCGAATGAACGGGCCGGCCATCACAGCACCTCCGGGGCGAGCGAGACGATCTTCATGAACTTCTTTTCCCGGAGCTCGCGGCCGACCGGGCCGAAGACCCGGGTGCCGACCGGCTCGCCCTGCTTGTCGATGATGACCGCGGCGTTGTCGTCGAAGCGGATGTAGGACCCGTCCTTGCGGCGGACCTCCTTGCGGGCCCGGACGACGACCGCCCGGACCACCTTGCCCTTCTCGACCTTGCTTTCCGGGTCGGCGGCCCGGACCGAGGCCGAGATGATGTCGCCGATGCTGCAGATGAGGCCGGTGCCGCCGCCCTGGGGCGTGATCGCCCGGATGCGGCGGGCGCCGGAGTTGTCCGCGACCTTGAGGACCGTATATTGCTGGATCATGACTGGGCCTCACCAAGGTCCTTCTCGACGCTCGGGGGAACGAGGCCGATGACCTCGACGACCCGCCAGCGCTTGTGCCGGCTGATGGGCCGGGTCTCGACGATGCGGACGACGTCCCCGACCTTGCACGTTCCATGCTCGTCGTGAGCCAGGAACGTTCGCCGGGTCCGGACGATTTTTTTGTAGAGGCGGTGGCGGTACTGCCGTTCGACCTGGACGGTCACGGTCTTGGCCATCTTGGCCCCGATGACCGTTCCGACCTTGGTCGTCTTCCGCGCGGGAGTGGTTGCGGTTGCATTCATGGCCCTGTTCCTATTTCGCTTTCGCCGCCCGGTCGGCCTCGCCGCAGAGCGTCTCGATCCGGGCGATGTCCCTGCGGAGATTCCGCAGCTTCGCCGTCGTCTCGAGCTGGCCCAGGGCGTGCTGAAACCGGAGCTTGAAGAGCTGGTCTATGAGCTCGTTCTTTTTCAGGACGAGCTCGTCCTTGGATAATTCCCGGAGTTCGCTGCTTTTCATCGGAGTTCCCTGTTCTCCCGGGTGATAAACCGGGTCTTGATCGGGAGCTTGTGGGCGGCCAGACGCATCGCCTCGCGGGCGACGTCCTCGGTCACGCCTTCCAGCTCATAGACGACCCGGCCGGGTTTGATCACGTCGACCCAGAATTCCGGGTCGCCCTTGCCCTTGCCCATCCGGACTTCGGTGGGCTTCTTGGTGACCGGCTTCCAGGGGAAGGACCGGACCCAGAGTTTGCCCCGCCGCTTCATGAACCGGGTGATGGTGATCCGGCCGGCTTCGAGCTGGCGGGCGGTGAGCCAGCCGCACTCCAGGGCCTGGAGCCCGTACTGGCCGAACGACAGGGTCGCCCCCCGTTCGGCCGTCCCGGACATTCGGCCCCGGCTTTGCTTCCGGAATTTGACTTTCTTCGGCATCAACATGGTCAGATCTCCTCGACCTCGACCGTCTGCGACGTCATCTTGGATTTCTCGATATCGCCTCGGTAGATCCAGACCTTGATCCCGATCTGGCCGTAGGTCGTGAAGGCTTCGGTGAAGCCGTAGTCGATATCGGCCTTGAGCGTCTGAAGGGGAAGCCGGCCGCGGAGGTACCATTCCGACCGGGCGATTTCGACGCCGCCAAGGCGGCCGGCGCACATGACCTTGATTCCCTTGGCCCCCATCTTCAGGGCCATCTCGACCGCCTTACGCATAGCCCGACGGTAGGCGATGCGCTTTTCCAGCTGGACGGCGATGCCTTCGCCGACGAGCAGGGCGTTGAGCTCGGGCTTCTCCACCTCGCGGATATCGACGTAGACCTCCCGCTTGACGATGTTTTCCAGGAAATGCTTCAGGCTTTCGATTTCCTTGCCTCCCCGGCCGATGATGATCCCGGGCCGGGCGGTATGGATGATGACCCGGATTTTCGGGCCGACCCGCTCGATCGCCACTTCGGAGATCCCGGCATGGGCGTATTTCTTCTTGACCTCCCGCTTCATCTTGAGGTCTTCATGGATGAGGCGGGCGTATTCCGGCCCCTTGGCGAACCAGCGGGAGCTCCACTGCTTGTTGAACCCGAGCCGGAAGCCGTGCGGATGCGTTTTCTGTCCCACGGTTTACCTCCCTGTCCTTTCTTCGAGGTAGACGTGCACGTGGCTCGTCTGTTTCTGGATCCGGTAAGCCCGGCCCTGGGGAGCCGGCCGGATCCGCTTCCAGGCCGGCCCCTGGTTGACGACGATCTTGCCGATCACCAGGCTGTCGACGTCGATCCCGGCGTTCTTCTGCTGGGCGTTGGCGACCGCCGAACGGAGGGTTTTTTCCAGGATCTGGGCGGGTTTGGCCTTGGCATTGTACCGGAGGATGGTCAAGGCTTCCCCGACCAGGCGCTTTCGGATGAGATCGGCCACGAGCCGCGCTTTCTGGGTCGAAAGCCGGACATGGCGGGTCGAAGCCGAGGAAATGTACTTGGGAGCGTCCATGTCACTTCCCCATGGCGACGGCCTTGGCCGCCTTGGTCGTGTGGCCCTTGAACGTCCGGGTGGGCGAGAACTCCCCCAGGCGGTGGCCGACCATGTTCTCCGTGACGAAGACCGGGATGAACTTCCGGCCGTTGTGGACGGCGATGGTCATGCCCACCATTTCGGGGATGATGGTCGAGCGTCGGGACCAGGTTCGGATGACGGTCCGCTTCTGGGCCTGGCCGGCCTGAGCTTCGACCTTCTCCGCCAGGTGGGTGTCGATAAACGGTCCTTTGGCGAGCGAACGGCCCATGTTATTTGCTCCTTCTGCGGACAATGAAGACCTGGGTCCGCTTGTTCTTGCGGGTCTTGAAGCCCTTGGTCGGGATGCCCGTCGGGCTGACTGGATGCCGGCCGCCCTTGGCCTTGCCCTCGCCGCCGCCGTGGGGGTGGTCGATCGGGTTCATGGCCGTGCCCCGGACATGGGGCCTCCAGCCCATCCACCGGCTCCGGCCGGCCTTGCCGACGCTGACATTCTGGTGGTCGAGATTGCCGACCTGGCCGATGACCGCCCGGCAGTCGAGATGGACTTTTCGGATCTCCGAGGACGGGAGCCGGATCTGGGCGAAGGTTCCTTCCTTGGCCAGAATCTGGGCCCCGGACCCGGCCGTGCGGCACATCTGCCCGCCCCGGTTCTTATGGATCTCGATGTTGTGGATGATCGTGCCGAGGGGAATGTTCTTTAAAAGAGTGGCATTGCCCGGCAGGATGTCGACGACCTTGTCGGAGGAGACGATCGTCTGGCCGACTTTCATCTCCAGCGGGGTCAGAATGTAGCGCCGATCGCCGTCCCGGTATTTGATCAGGGAGATGAAGGCCGAGCGGTTGGGGTCGTACTCCACGGTCTCGACCAGACCGGGGACATCGATCTTGTCCCGGCGGAAGTCAATGATCCGGTACATCGTCTTGTTCCCGCCGCCGCGATGACGCATCGTCAGCCGCCCACGGTTATCGCGGCCGCCTGTCTTGGGCAGGATTTCCAGGAGGGGCTTGTAGGGCCGATGGCCGCTCAGCTCCTCGTATGTCAGGCCGGTCTTGTGTCTCTGGCCGGCCGTGATGGGTCGATAGGTTTTGATGCCCATGTCAGGCCCCCTCGAAATATTCGATCATTTTTTCGCCCTCTTTCAGCCGGACGAAGGCCTTTTTCCAGTCGGGCCGGTAGCCGGAGTTGCGGCCGACCCGGCGTTCCTTGCCGGGACGGATCTGGGTCCGGACATCGGCCACCTTCACCTTGAAGAGGTGCTCGACGGCTTTCTTGATCTCGGTCTTGTTGGCATCGCGGGCGACGGCAAAGCAGACTTCGCGGTTTTTGTCCTTGAGGACCGTGCTCTTCTCGGTGATCACGGGACGGAGGATGATCTGGGTGGGATCCTTGCTCACTGGAGTCTCTCCATTAAAGCCGCAAATGCCTCCCGGCCGGCGATGAACCAGTCGTGGCCGACGACATCGTGGCTGTTGACCCGGGACGGGTCGACGGGCTTGACCTTGGGAATGTTCCGCAGGGCGATGAACAGGTTCTGATTCGTCCCCAGGTCGACGACCAGGGCCGATGTCACCTTCAGTTCGCGGAGCAGAGAGGCCGCGTCCCTGGTTTTCGGGGCTGACAGGGCCAGGCTTTCGAGGATGAGGATTTTGCCCTCGGCTTGCTTGGCCGCCAGGGCCGCGCGGAGGGCGTTTCGCTTGACTTCCTTTGGCAGGGAGTAGGAATAATCCCTGGGCTGGGGGCCGAAGGTCGTCCCGCCCTTCCGCCAAAGGGGGTTTCTGGTGGCGCCGGCCCGGGCCCGGCCCGTGCCTTTCTGCTTCCACGGCTTGCGGTTGCTGCCGCTGACCATAGCCCGGGTCTTGGTCGCGGCCGTTCCCCGGCGCCGGTTGGCCAGGATATTGACCGTGGCCTCGTGGACGAGGGAGGTCTTGGCCGGATACCCGAAGACGCCCTCGGGCAGGTCGATCTCTGCCTTGACCGTCCCTTTCCGATCGATGACTTTTGCTTTCTGCATGGCGTGCCTTTACACTTTCCGGATCAGGACGTACCCGCCGTTGGGCCCGGGAACGGCACCCATGACGACGAGGAGGTTGCGGTCCTTGTCCGCCTCGAAGACGACCAGGTTGCGGACGGTGACCGTGTCGCCGCCCATCCGGCCGCCCATCCGCAGGCCCTTGATGACCCGGGAGGGATAAGAGGAAGCCCCGATCGAGCCGGGAGCCCGGTGGAACATCGAGCCGTGGGCTTCGGCGCCTCCGCCGAAATGGTGGCGCTTGACGACGCCGGCGAAGCCCTTGCCCTTGGAAACGCCCGTGACGGCGACCTTGTCGCCGGCCTTGAAGATGTCGACGGAGACCTGATCCCCTTCCTTGAGCGGGGTTTCGCCGTCGCACCGCAATTCGCGGAGGATCTTCATGACCGGGACGCCGGATTTGACATAGTGTCCCTGGAGGGCCTTGCTCGGGCCCTTCTTCTTGCGGTCCTCGACCAGAGCCAGCTGGACGGCCTCGTAGCCATCCCGCTTCGTCGTCTTTCTCTGGACGACGGTGCATGGGCCGGCCTGGAGGACAGTGAGGGGGAGGGCATTGCCCTTGGCGTCATAGCCTTGGGTCATCCCGACCTTTTTACCGATCAATCCGTCCCGCATGGCTCACTCCCCAGCCCCGTAGGCCTGGATTTCGACGTCGATCCCGGCCGGAAGGTCCAACTTCTGGAGTTCTTCGATCGTCTCGTTGTTGTACTCGGAAATGTCGAGGAGGCGCTTGTGGACCCGCATCTCGAAATGCTCGCGGGCCTTCTTGTCCACATGGGGGGACGTCAGAACGCAGAACCGGTGGATCCGCGTCGGAAGAGGGATCGGCCCGGCGATCTGGGCGCCCGTCCTCTTGGCCTTGATGATGATGTCCTTCACCGACTGGTCGAGCAGACGGTGGTCGAAGGATTTCAATCGGATTCTGATTTTTTCCATGGTGTTCGGTCCTTCGTTATTTAGGCCGGCCCCGGGTTATGCCCCCGGCGCCGTATCGGTCATTCCAGGATCTCCGTGACGGTGCCGGCGCCGACGGTCCGTCCGCCCTCGCGGATGGCGAACCGCAGCCCCTTCTCCA
>JAFGEN010000010.1 GCA_016931595.1 Candidatus Aminicenantota bacterium
CACCGGGCTGTTCATCCCCCCCGACGATTGCCCTCCGGCGGCGCCCGGACTATGCTGGCTCCGTCAGGCCGGGACCGCTCCCGGACCTTGGAAGAAGGAAAGAACATGACTGCCGCCCGACAAACCGGCCGCAACGACATCGACCTCATCGAACTGTGGGAGGTCGTCTGGAAGAGGAGGCGGATCGTCTTGGCCGCTCTGGGCGTCTGCCTGGCCCTGACCGCCCTCGTCTCCTTCACCCAAACGCCACGATACGAGGCGACCGCCCAGATCCTGATCGAGGACCAGGGCTCGACCCGGTACAACATCCAGGATTTCCTGAACGCCCCGGCCACGGGAGACAGCGATTTTCTCGGGACGTACTTCAACACCCAGCTGCGGATCATCATGAGCCGCCGGCTGGCCGAACGGGTGGTCCAGAGGATGAACCTCGGAGCCCGATCGGAGTTTCAATCCGAGTTGGGCGTTAAAAAGTCGCTGCCGTCGATGATCATGTATCTCGTCACCTTTCGCTGGCTGAAGGGGGACAAGGGCCGGGTCGGCGGGGAGCCGGAAGCCAAACCGGGGTCCGAAATCGATACGCTCTACGCCACTCTCCTTTTGGAAAACCTCTCGGTCGATCCCGTTCCGGAAACGCGGTTGGTCGATGTCAATTACGTCTCTCCTTATCCCCGGTTCGCCGCCGACGTAGTCAACACCCTGGTCGAGGAATACATCAACTACACGATCGAAATGCGCTCGGAGGCGACCCAGCTCACTTCGAATTTCCTGACCGAGCAGATCGCCAGGCTCAAGGACGACCTCGACTCGATGGAGCGCCGGCGACAGCGCTATTCCGAAGAAAACAAGATCGTACCGCTTTCGGACCAGGACAAGCCGGCCGCCTCCCAGTATGACTCGGCCGCGGCCGCCTACTCCAACGCCCAAGTCGCCCGGATCGCCGCCCAGGCCAAGTACCAGGAGCTCCAGCGGCTGCGGATCGATTCCCTGCCCCAGAACATCAGCGACTCGACCATCCAGACGCTCCGGACCAATTACCTTTCGGCCAAGGCCGAGTACGACGAAAAAATCAAGACGACCTATACGCCGAACCACCCGGAGATGATCCAGCTGCTGACCAAGGTCGAGACGCTCGAAACCCAACTCAAGACCGAGATCCAGAAAGCCGTTGACCTGGCCTCGTCGGAATACTCCCAGGCCCTGGGCAACGAAAACCGCCTCAAGCAGATGCTCGAGGACAAGCGCTCCGAAGTCACCCAACAGAACAATGCGTCCCTGTATTATTACGGACTGAGCTCGGACATCGATACGACCCGGGAGTTGATCAACACCCTCGTCGCCCAGCAGAAATCGACCCAGGTGTCGACCATGCTCTCCGGCCTGCGGACGAGCAACATCAAGATCGTCGACGAGGCCCTCGTACCCGAGGACCCGGTCTCGCCGAACATCAAGCGGAACCTGGTCGTGGCTGTCCTCCTGGGGCTTCTCCTGGGCGTCGGCCTGGCCTTCGGAGCCCACTATCTCGACAACACGATCAAGAATCCCGAGGATCTGGACAAGTTGACCGGCCTTCCTTCGCTCGGATTGATCCCGCACTTCTCGCCCAACGGCTCTTCGGGCAAGGGGGTCTATGCCTCGCCCTACGGCGATTCCTCGGCTCAGGGCCGGGAAGCGTCCAAGATTGCCGAGGTCGAGCTGATCAACCACCTGTTCCCGAAAATCTCGATCGCCGAGGACTATCGAAACGTCCGGACTTCAATCCTCTTTTCCCGGGTCGACAGCGACCAGAAGGTCATCGCCTTTACAAGCACCCAGCCTGAGGAGGGGAAGTCGGCGACCATTTCCAATATCGCCATTTCTTTCGCCCAGATGGCCGAGAAGGTCCTGGCCATCGACGCCGACCTGCGCAAACCCCGGCTTCACAAGATCTTCCAGGTCAACAACACCGTCGGCTTGAGTGATGTCTTGACGGGCCGCGTCGATTTAGACGAGGCCGTCCAGAAAACTCCGGTCGCCCATTTCTCCCTGCTCCCGAGCGGCCCCCACCCGCCCAACCCGGCCGAACTCCTGAATTCGAAGAAGATGATCGCCCTCCTGGAAACTGTTCGGAAGAAATATGAAATCATCCTCATCGACCTCCCGCCTGTCCTGGCGGTCGTCGACCCGATGATCGTGGCCGCCCTGGCCGACATGACCGTCCTCATCCTCAAAACGGGCAAAACGACCAGAAAGCCCCTTCTCCGGGCGATCGAGGAATTGCGCAAGGCCAAGGCCCGGATCGCCGGAGTCATTTTCAACGATGCCGAGAGTAAGAAAGGGACTTTTTATACACCCTACTTCCAATACGAATACTACCAGGATCCGGGAATTAACGAGGAAGCCCTCCGCAAGGAAGTCGAAAAAAGGAGCCGGTCCGACTCATGAAGTGGAATGTCCGGATCCAGGTTCCCCGTTTTCTGAGGGGCGCCCCCTTGTCCGAGTCTTCCCCGGCGGCGAAGCCGATTGCCGGGAGTCTCAAGGGGAACCGGATGGATGTCATGTCCCGCGAAATCCTGAGTCCCAAGGACCGCCTTGGACGGAAGATCCTCGAGTACGGTCTTCTGATTCTCCTGGTCTGGGCGCCTTTGCCCCTCGCCTCGGTTGAAGCCTGGTCGGTCCTTTTGATCGAAATCGCGGCCTTGGTTCTTTTTTCGGTCTACCTCCTCCTGGACCGGAAACCCGTCCTCAATCCCAGGCTGGCCGCGGATACGCGGTTCCTCAAGCCGGCCCTGGTCGGATTATTCGTCTTCCTGGTTTTTCAGATTCTTCCCCTTCCTGCCGCGATCGTCCGGATGCTTTCTCCCCGGACGGCGGCTCTTCGGGCTTCCTATGTCCCGGACTCGGCCCGGGGAAGTGTCGAAACGCTGTCCCTTTTGCCCGGAGAGACTCTGGCCGCGATCCTGGAACTCCTGGCCTATGTCCTGATCGGATACCTGGTCATTCGAACCGTAAGCCACCGGAAACAGATGCGCCGGATCATGCTGACGCTGGTGGCGGTCGGAGTCTTCGAATCGCTCTACGGGATGTGGGAATTGACCCGGGCCCACCCGCGGCTCCTCTTCTCCCCGAAAACGTACGGTTTGGACTCGGTCACCGGCACGTTCGTCAACCGCAACCACTTCGCCGGTTACCTGGAAATGGTGATTCCCCTGGCCCTGGGACTCATCATCTCCCGGTTGGATCTTTTCGGCGAGCCCGGAGCGACGTTCCGAGCCCGCCTGGCCCGCATCGTCGACAAGGGGTTGACCCAGATCGTCCTCCTTGGCGCCGGTCTCGTGGTCATGTCCGTCGCCCTGCTGCTCTCCAACTCCCGGTCGGGCGCTGCGGTCCTGATCCTGTCCTTCATCCTGATGTCGGCCCTGGCCGCCCACCACTTTGGGCAAAATCTCTTCCATCAGGCGTGGATTCGCCGGGTTGTCCGGATCGCTTTCGTCCTCATCCTGATCTTCGGGTTGTATATCGGCCTGGAGCAGATGGTCGGCCGGTTCGATGTCGACAAGCTCCTCCAGGACGGGCGGCCCCGGTACTGGGGAACGGTCCTGACGATGATCGGTCAGTTCCCCCTTTTCGGCGTCGGGTACGGCGCCTTCGGGGGCGTTTACCAGGCATTTGACACGGCGGAAATGGAATACGCTCTCGTCCATGCCCACAACGACTACCTGGAACACCTCGTGGAGCTCGGCTTGATCGGCTTCGGGCTCCTGGTTTTCATCATCGGCTGGATGCTGGTCAAATCGTTCCGGACCTGGTCCGTCCGCCGCCATCCCGAGGTCAAGGGGCTGGCCCTCGGCGGCCTGGTTTCGGCCGCGGCCATCGCCCTCCACAGCCTGACGGACTTCAACCTTCAAATCCCGGCCAACAAGCTCACCTTCGCTGTCGTCCTGGCTTTGACCCTAAAGACGGCGTATCACCGGAAAACCTGAAATGGTCAAACGCGCCGCAACCTGGGCCGGCCTCCTTCTGGCCGCCGTTCTCTCGATCTACATGTTCTGGGGTGAGAGTGCGGCCGGGAAAGTCGGCGAAAACATCCCGGAACCGGAGTCCGGTTCTTCGATCTGGCTCAACAGCCGTCTCTACCAGATCCGGGCCCGGGCGCTTTTCGACCGGGGCCTCAGCCGGCTGGGGGAGCCGGCCGCCCGGGACGCCGATTTCCTACGGGCCTACGACTCGTTCCGGCGGTCCCTCTCCCTGAATCCGTTTTCCGCCGTGACCCATTTCGATTTCGGCCAGGCCCTGCAATATTTCAACGTCCTCGATTTCGAGGTGCCGGAGCGCTATTTCGACGAGTACCGGAAAGCCGCCGACCTTTCGGGCGCGGATACGGCCGTTTACCTCGAGGTGGGCAAGGTCCTTTTGTCGCGCTGGTCCGGGTTGAATTCCGACGAGCGCCTGTTCACCGAGCGCATCCTCCGCCTGCTCCTGTCCTTTGGCGGGCCGGATCAGGCCCGCCGGGGCGAGACGCTCCTCAACCTCTGGGAGGTGAATGTCAACGACACCCAGGTCCTTCAGAAGATCCTTCCCGAGAACGCGGCCGTGCTCCGACAGGCGGCCGAATTCCTGGGGGGGAAAGGAATCTTCCTGAAAACGAGATTCGATTTCCTGGCGCGGGCAGAGGCCCTCGACCTCGAATCAGCCGAGGAATCTCTTCAAGCGGGGCTCAGTGAGCGAAACGCCCGCCGCCCCGCCGAAGCCCTCCGTCTTTTCCGCGACGCGGCCAAACTTATAAACGGGATCCGTTTTTACCGGAATCTAACCCCGACAAAGGACACCCTGACGCCGGAAGAC
>JAFGEN010000159.1 GCA_016931595.1 Candidatus Aminicenantota bacterium
CCGTCGAGATGGAAACCATCCGCGGGCTCAAGTGTGAAACCCTGGAGGCCCGGGCCGTCTGCCGCGGCTGCGGAACGAGTCACGAAATCTCCTTCTGCCTGCCGGAAATCCGGGGTCAAACCCGCCGTTCATGACTCAGGGCAAACGCCCCCTCCCCCATTTTCAACTTGACATTTACTGAAAAACCACACAAAATTGTGTAAATTAAGATGCAGTACCATATATCTTGTGTCTTTTTAAGGAGAAGGACGCCGTCCGGCATCCCTGACAAGGTGTTCATTCGCCTCCCGACGCCAGCCGCCAACACCCCATGAATCCACCCTTCGAATGCACCCTGGCCGTTCCTTCCACGCGGCCGAGGGCGTTGATCGTCGACGGCCGCCCGGGCCGTCTGGCCGCCTTCCTGTCGACGATGAACGGCTGCGCCGAGGTGTTCCCCGCCAGAAGCGCCATGGAAGCCTTCTATTGGGCCGAAAAACTCGGCTCTCTCGACTGTCTCATCCTTCATGATCCCGCGGCCTTGACCGCCGCCCCTCTCGATTTCATCCGGATGCTTCTTGCGGCTCTGAAAAAAACCGACCGGATGATCAAACTCATCGTTGCCGGGCCCGAGGAAGCCGAGGCCTTGAAAAATTCGATCTTAGTCGGGGCCGAGGACATCATCCTCCAAGGCCCGGTCGAGATCGAGGACTTCGTCCTCGAAGTCCGGCGGCTGATCGCCCGCCTTGCCCGGGAAAAACGGTCTCTCCTCCGCGTTCCCATGTCCGAAGAGAGGCCGGTTCGGGTCGAGATCGGCGGAGCCGACGGCCCCGCCGTTCTTCGCGACCTCAGCGAAACCGGAATGTTCCTTCAGACGGCCGCGCGGCTTGAAATCGGAACGGCACGACCTTTTCTTCTCCGCATTTCCGACGACGAGGTTTGCCGGGTGGAAGGGATCGTTGTTCGCTCGGAAAAGGGCGAGGGCGGAATCGGGATCGCCTTCCGGCCGACGGACGACGAGGCCCGAAAAAGAATCTTCGCCCGGCTGGCCGAAGCCGTGTCCCCCAAGGACCTGGCCGAGCTCAAGCGGCGCTATCCCAAGTTGAACACCTCGGAAATGGTGGCGTTCCCCTCCTTCGAGAAAATCCTGGAGCTTCTCGAGGAAGCCCGGCGGGTAAAAACCGAAATCACCGCTCTCCCGGCCCATGCCCGGAAACCGGCAACCCTGACCCTCGAGCGGATCGACCCCGGGCGGACCTGCCTTCTCACCGGAAAGGACCTCGGGGTCCGGTTTAAAACCGGCGACTCGGTGTTCATGTCTTTTCAGTTCGGTTACGCCACTTATAACTTTGAAACCACGGTCCGAAGGATCGATGACGACGGAACCCGCCTCGAGTGCTTCTTCCCCCGGATCCTGTTCTATTCGGAAAAGCGGTCCCTGAAACGGGAGGCCCCGCTATCCGGGCTTCGCCTGGAACTTGTCCTTCCGCCTCCGTTTCAGGCCGAGATCACCGGACCGATCGTCGACGTTTCGGACACCGGGGCCAGTTTCCTGGCCGACGGCGGATCGCTCGCTCTCCTCCCCGGCACCCCGGTCGGCCCGATTCGGATCTATGACAACGGACGGCTCGTCCGCGAGGAAAAGGGCGAAGTCCGGAACGTCGTCCGCGTCGGCGACAATGGTTGTTCCGGTTATCGCTACGGCCTCCAATTCGGGATCGGCCGTTTGAGCCTCCAGACCATCCATCCTCACCGGCGGAGCACCGATGCCCCGGCCGCCGCGGATGAAGCCGCCGCGCTTTCCGACCCCGGTCTACCGGCCGCCCTGAAGGCCCTCTCCCACCGGCCGCCGACGGTTGTCCGGCTGGAAAACGGACGGGGCGAAGAAATCGTCGGCCTCCTGAATTCCTCCGCTCCCCTGGACGAAGAACCCGTCCCCGTCGTCCTGATTCCTCCGGCTTTCGGCAAAACGAAGGAAACACTGTTCGGCCTGGCCTTGACCCTTGTCGAGAATTTTCATCGGGCCGGCCGGCCGCTGGCCGTTTTCCGTTACGACGGCATCCGCCGCAAGGGAGAAAGCCACAAGGACCCGGAGGCCTCTGAGCCGCCGCTGGAAATGGCCAACGCCAGCCTCAGCCAGGGAGCCGACGACATCCGGGCCGTCCTCGACTGGCTGGCCGCCAACCCGACGCTCAAGGCCGGGCCGGTCATTCTCGTGACCTTCTCGCTCTCCGCCCTGGAGGCCCGGATCGCCCTTCGGGACGAGGCCCTCCGCCGCCGCGTCCAGTACTGGATCGCCTGCATGGGAACGCTCGAGTTCCGGGACCTGATGAACAAGGTCAACTGCGGACTCGACCTTCTCGAGCAGCACCAGTTGGGGATCGACCTCGGAATCATCCCCATCCTGGGCAATCTCGTCCGGATGCGGCATTACGCCGCCGATGTCGTGGCCTCCGGCGTGGCCACCCTCGACCAGGCCCGGGAGGACATGCGCAGGATCAACCTCCCCATCACCTGGATTTACGGCAAGCACGACAACTGGGTCAAGGCGGAGTTCGTCCGGGACGTCATGAGCATCAAGGCCGACGCCCCCAGGGAGGTTCTTTCCGTCCCCTTGGGCCACAATGCCCGGACTTCGGAAGAAGCCCTCCGCCTGTTCGGGACGATTACGTCCCTCGCCCATCGCTTCCTTCACGGGACGATGATCGAAACCGTCATCCCGGACAGTCAAAACCTCGAGTACATGCGACGGGCGGAGAAAGACCGCCTCCCCGCCCGCAATCTCAAGAATAAGAAATCCTACTGGACCCAATACCTTGTCGGGAAGAACGACCTTCTCGGATTCGATACGATGGCCCTGTCGGACGACTACCGCGGACTCATGGAGGATCAACGGACGGCCCTCGAGTTGATGCCGAAAGACCGCTTCCTCGACCTCGGCGGCGGCACGGGCAACTTCGTCGAACACCTCATCCGGGCCGGGGACAAGTTCCCGGCCCGGGCCGTCCTGGCCGACCTAATTCCCGAAGCCCTGGAGCGGGCCTGCCGCAAGCTGACCGCCCGGGCCCCGTTCCTCAAAGAGGAGGGCCGCCTCAAAGCCATCGTCCTCGACGCCGAGATGAACCGGTTCATCCCGGTCCGCCGGTTCCTGGCGGGTGAAATCGGCCGCTTCGAGGAGCTGGCCGATCAGGTCGAAAACCTGTCCCTGCCTTCGGCCGTTCGTATCGACGGAGCTTACTCGCCGGACCTGCACCGGATTCTCCGGGGCCGGGACGTCACCGCGGAAAAGGAACGCCGTCTGAAAGGCGAATTCGAGCTGGCCGAGTACCGGATGATCCGCGATTTCAACCTGGCCGCCCGCCACGTTTTACGGCTGGCCCCCGGCCGCCCGGTCTTCCGTAAACTATCGTTCCCCGGCGGCCTCGAGGCCCCCGAGCATCTTCCTTTCGCCGACGGAAGCTTCTCCAAGGTTCTGATGAGCCTGGTCCTCTCCTATCTTTTCAATCCGGTCGAAACGCTCCGGGAGGTTCACCGGATCATTGCCCCGGGCGGCCGCCTGGTCGTCTCGAGCATGCGCCCGGACACCGATGCCTCCGGCCTGTTCACCCGTCTCCTGGACAAGGTCGAATCCATGCCGGAAAGCGCCTTCCCCGCCCCCTGGCCGAAGGCCCGGCTTCTCGATTCGATGCGCTCCTTTCTCAACGACGCCCAAGCCCTGGTCGACCTGGAGGAAGCCGGAACGTTCGATTTCTTCGACCCGGACAAATTGGCCGCCCTTCTGGAAACCTCGGGATTCGAGAGCGTCCGGACCATCCCCTCCTTCGGAAATCCTCCGCAAGGATATATTATCGTCGCCAAACCGAGGGACGTCCATGGCTGACCGGGACCAGAGCCTGTTCGAACGGCTGGGACAGGAATACGACCTGCACGGGCGGACCATCCGGGTCATCGTTTTCAGCGCCATCCTTTACACCTCGTTCCTTCTCCTCGATTGGATCTTCGCCCGGGAAAACTTCGTCGAGTTCCTTATCATCCGCCTGGTCGTGCTGGCCGTCCACGCCGCCCTGTTCGCCTACCTCAGCCGGATCAAAACCAACCAGGGCGCCGAGAACGTCGCCGTCATCCTGACGATCGTCGACGTGGCCGGAATCGCCCTGATGATCCAGATCCTGGGCGGATACGAAACGGCCTATGTCCAGGGCCTCTACCTGATCATCATGGGGATCGTCGTCATCGTCCCCTTGCGCTTCCGTACGACAATCGCCCTTTACGCCCTGATCTGGGCCAGCTACGCCGTTCCCGGGTTCTTCCGCTCCCCGGCCGACGGCAAGGCCGCGTTCGCCAACCTCTTTTTCCTCTCGGCCTTGATCATCCTGGGAATCCTCGGCTCATCCATCATGGAAAGCATCCGCAAGCGGGAACTGGCCGGACGGATGAAGCTGGAGAAAGCCACCGCCCAGCTCCAGGAATCCAATGAAAAGTTGAAAACCATCGACCACGCGAAAATGCAGTTTTTCGCCAACGTCAATCACGAGCTGCGCACGCCCCTCACTCTCATGCTCGCCCCGATTCCGCCGATGATCCAGGAGCGGATGGGTCCGGTCACCGACCTCCAGAGAGAGACTCTCGAATCCATCCGGCAAAACGGCTACCGCCTCCTCAAGCTCATCAACAACCTCCTCGACCTCAACAAGCTCGAGGCCGGCCGGCTGCGGCTTCGGCCGAAAACGCTGAATTTCGATGAATATGTCGAAAGCATCCTCTCCTCGGTCAAGGTCCTGGCCGACCAGAAGGGGATCAGCCTGTTTTTTCAGCACCCGCTGGCCCCGGTCGAGCTGACGATCGACCCCGACCAGTTCGAAAAAGTCGTCCTCAACCTTCTTTCCAACGCCTTGAAATTCACTCCGGAAAACGGGCGGGTGACCCTTTACCTCGAGGAAAAGCCTGAAAGCGTCCTCTTGACAGTGGAGGATACGGGGGCGGGCGTCCCGGCCAACATGCTGGATGCCGTTTTCGACCGGTTCCGGCAGGTGGAAGGCCCGGCCGGCAGAGCCCAGCCGGGTACCGGCATCGGGCTGGCCTTGGCCAAGGAAATCGTCTCTCTCCACGGAGGGATCATCCGGGTCGAAAGCGAACTCGACGAGGGCTCCCGGTTTATCGTCGAACTTCTGAAGGGGACGGGCCATTTCAGCGAGGAAATTATGGACCGCCGCCAGATCGATCAGCCGGTCGCATACCGGAAGCGCGAGACCGACGGCCACCGGGAAGGCATCCAAGTCCAGGATATTCTCTCCAATACCCGGGACATCCAGCTGGCCGACCTGGAAAAAATGGACTTCGACCCCGTCGAGGCGGCCAAGGAGCGGAACCACGACTTCCAGGTCCTGGTGATCGACGACAGCCCGGAGGTGTTGAAGCTCATGCACCTCCTCCTCCACGAAGACTTCGACCTGGACTTCGCCCTGTCCGGCGAGGACGGAATCCGGATTCTCCACGACCGCGGACCCGACCTGGTCCTTAGCGACGTCATGATGCCGGGAATGGACGGCCACGAGCTTTGCCGGCGGATCAAGTCCGACCCGGCCATCAAGCATATCCCCGTTCTCTTGGTGACCGCCCGCTCGGCTTCCGAGATGCTGGCCGCCGGCATGGAATCCGGGGCCGACGATTACATCATCAAGCCGTTCAATGCCGTCGAGCTCAAGGCCCGGATCCGGTCCCATCTCCGAATGCGCCAAGTCGAGGCCGAGCTGGCCCTGGCCAACCGCAACCTCAAGATGAGGACCGACGACCTCGTCGAACGCCAGCGGACGCTGTTCATCTCGATGGTCAAATCGCTGGTTTCGGCCCTCGAGGCCAAGGATTTCTACACCCGGCACCATTCGGCCCGGGTCACCGACTTCTCGCTCCGAATCGCCCGTCGCATGGGCTTCGGCGAGCGGGAGCTGGCCGACCTGGAACTGGCCGGCCTGCTTCACGACATCGGAAAAATCGGCGTCCCCGAAAACATCCTCAACAAGCCCGGCCCGCTGACGGCCGCCGAGTACAAGGCGATCATGGACCACCCCGTCTTCGGCGAAAGCATCCTCAAACCGGTCGTCGAGCTGAACCAGATCGCCAAGATCGTCCGCTGTCACCATGAGAAATACGACGGCACCGGATATCCCGACGGGCTGAAAGGCCTGGAAATTCCCCTCGGAGCCCGGATCATGACCGTCGCCGATGCCTACGACGCCATCACATCCAAGCGGCCTTACCGCGGCGAGGAATCCCACCATTATGCGGTCAAGGAAATCATCCGCTGCTCCGGAACCCAGTTCGACCCCGAGGTCATCCAGCATTTCATGGAGGTGGCCCGGGAGTTCGCGGTCAACAACGGCATCATTCGGGCCTGATCGGCCCCTTCCGGGATGAAAACCGCACAATCCGCCGTGGCGGCCGGGATTATCTGGTTGATCGTCGCCTGGACGCCGGCTTGCCGGGAAGGACGGACCCAGGATAAGCCGGAAAGCGGGCTGGTCCCGCACATCGCCGAAAAACCGCTCCCCGAAAACAAAACAATCGAATCGCGATTTCCCGCCCCGCCGGGCTTCGAACGGATTCCGGCCGAGCCGGGATCCTTCGCCGCCTATCTCCGGGGTCTTCCGCTTAAGCCGCAAGGCGCGGAGGTCAGGCTGTTCGACGGAAGGGTCAAGTCCGCCGCGGGCGTCTATGCCGCGGTGGTCGACCTGCCGATCGGCAACCGGGACCTCCACCAATGCGCCGACGCCGTCATCCGCCTTCGGGCCGAATACCTGTTCGCGGCGGGGCGCCCGGACGACATCCGCTTCCATTTCACCAACGGCTTCGAGGCCGCTTACTCCCGCTGGAGACGGGGGGAGCGGATTTCGGCGGGCCGCGACGGCGTCCGATGGACGGGCGCGGTGCGGACGGAACCGGATGACGGAACATTCCGGGGTTACCTGGAAACGGTCTTCGCTTACGCCGGGACGGCTTCTCTGGCCGCCGAGCTTGACGACGCGGCGGGAGACGACCCCGAGATCGGGGATGTCTTCATCCGGGGCGGACACCCCGGCCACGCCGTCATCGTCGTTGATAAGGCCTCAGACTCGCAAACCGGCCGGAGCGTTTTCCTCCTGGCTCAAAGCTACATGCCGGCCCAGGATATCCAGGTGCTGGTCAATCCGAACGAGGCCCGATTGAGCCCGTGGTACGCAGCGGGATTCGGGGACGTCCTGCAAACACCGCAGTGGACGTTCACCTCGGCCGAGAAAAAACGCTTTTGATCGGGACAGCCTTTACTTGACCCCGCTCCGTTCCAGGGCCATGTTCATCTTTTCGAGAAAGACGTCTTTCGATTCGAACCCCGTCCCTCGAAGCTCGGAGATCTCGGTCCCGTCGGGTTTGAGAAAGATCAGGGTCGGGACCCCTCGAACATTGTACTTCCGGTAAAATTCCTTCACCTTCGGGTCCGACCCCGAGGTCAGGTCGGTCTTGAGCATGACGAATTTGCGGGAGGCGGCGACGACCTCGGGCTGGTTGAAGGTCATCTTGTCCAGCTCTTTGCAGGGGATGCACCACTCGGCGAAGGAGTCGATAAAGACCGGCTTTCCGGCCTCGACCGCTTCGGCCAGGGCCTCCTCGCTGTACGGTTGCCAGGCGATGACATCGGCCGCGAGGCCGCCTGCGGCCGCGGTCCTGGCAGCGATCGTTTCGTCGAGATATTCCTGCACGCCCTGGACGGCGAAGACCAGAGCCAGGGCGAGAAAGACGATGCCGACGAGGACCCGGATATAAGGAAAAACCTTGCCCGCCGTTTTCGTCGGCTCGATCCAGCCCATGTAAATCCCGGCGATCAGCATGACCAGGGCCAGGGTGAACTGGTAGTAGAGGACGTTGGGGAAGAGCGACTTGAGGAAGTAAGCGGCCATGGCGATGAGAATGAACCCAAAAATCTTCCGGACCCAGACCATCCATGCCCCCGACCGCGGGAGCTTGTTCAGGCTTCCCGAGAAGATGCCCAGGATGAGGAATGGGACGCCCAATCCCAGGGCCAGGACGAAGAACAGCGAAAAGCCCAGGACGACGCTGCCCCGGTTCCCGACGTACGTCAGGAGGCCCAGGACGAACGGTCCGATGCAGGGCGCGGCGACAATCCCCACGGTCAGGCCCATGAGGATCGTTCCGAGGTAGCCTTTCTGGCTGCCGCCGGCCAGCCTGTTGAGAAAGCCGGGCATCCTGAACTCGTAGACGTCGAACATGCTGAGGGACAGGACGATCATGATCACGGCGATGACGATCAGGACGGGCGGATAGGTCAGGGCCGCCCCGAACAATCCGCCGGTGAAGGCGGCGATGACGCCCAGGATCGAATACGTCAAGGCCATGCCCAGGACGTAGAGGATGGCGTGAAGGACCACGCCGCCTTTCTTTCCCTCGGCCTGGCCGCCGAAATAGCTGATCGTAATGGGGATGATCGGGTAAATGCAGGGGGTCAGGTTGAGGGCCAGCCCGCCGAGAAAAACCAGGACGAACATGACGGGGAGGCCCTTGCCTTCGAAGGGGGACTCCTCGGTTGACGGAGGAGTTGAAGGTTCCGCCCGGGGAGCGGCGGGGATCTCGGAAACAGCCGGTTCTCCGGTTTGAGGCTCGGATTTTTCCGATTCCTTGGCCGGAGCCTCGGCTTGAGGCTTTGCCTCGCTTTTCTCGGCCTGGATTCCGGCCGGGGGCTTCTCTTCGGTCTTTCTGGCCGGTTCATCGGCGGGTGCGGTCTTGACCTTGGGTTGTGCGGTGTCAGGCGGAACCGCGGGACTCCCGCCCTCGACTTTCACGACTTTCATGAAAGGAACATCTGTCGGGGGCAGGCAGGACATGTCGTCGCAGGCTTGGTAACCGAGAGAACCTTCGACGGCGAACTCCGACCCGGCAAAATCGGCCGCCACGGTCAGTTCGGCGGTGATTTTCACCGTGCCTTCGTAAATCGAGAGTGGATTCTCCGATAGGCCGAGCTTCCGCATTTCTCCCCTGGGAAAGATGATCCGTCCGGCCTTGACTCCGGCCGGAACCTTGAGGTCCAGGGTCGTGGCGATGAGGTAATCCTCAGACGGCTGGTCGGACTGGATGTGGTACGGCGGCCGGATGGAGACCTCGAGGGTCACGACCGCGGTTTGGCCGGCCTTGAAGACCTCGACCGAGGGGATCACCTTCACGGCGACGATTTCGTCCTGGGCCTGGGAGAAGGCGGCCGGAACGAGAATTGCCAGGGCGAGCACGGTGCAGAACCATCGTTTCATGCTGATAACTCCTGCGGAAAAAACGGGGGGATTATAGCATATCTCCAGGAAATGTCGGTTGAACGCCCCCGGGGCGGATGATAAAATCCGGGGACGCCGGGGCGATTGACCGCTCCGGCCGCCCCCCGAGGAAAGGACGGCCGCATGATCCCTTATGACCGCTCGGAAGCCCTTCGGGCCGAATACCGGTCCCGGATCAACCGGGTCATCGACTATATCGACCGGAATATCGGCCGCGAGCTCCGGTTGGAGGAGCTGGCCCGGACGGCCAATTTCTCCCGGTATCACTTCCACCGGATCTTCGGCGCCCTGACGGGTGAGACGCTCAACGCGTTCATCCAGCGGCGGCGGGCGGAGCTTGCGGCCGGGGCCTTGATCGTCCATCCAAAGTCAACCATCACCGAGATCGCCCTGGAATACGGGTACTCGGGCTCGGACGTCTTCGCCCGGGCATTCAAGGAGCGGTTCGGGATGAGCGCCTCGGAATGGCGGGCCGGGGGGAGCGAAGCCTGGCGCAAGAACCGCCAAGCAAAAGGCAAGCCCGGTCAAACGGAGGGCAAGATCGGCCAAGAATTTTCGACGGTCCTGGACGATGATGAGGGCGATCGAATCTCATCCAGGAGGTCCTTCATGGACAAGTCGAAGTTCAAAGTCGAAGTCAGGGAGGTTCCGGCCCTCACGGTCGCTTACGTCCGGCACGTCGGACCGTTTCCGGAAATGAAGCGGGCCTACGACAAGCTGATGCAATGGGCCGGGCCGCGCGGGCTGCTGCGGTTCCCGGAAACGAAGGTTCTCGGGATCTATCACGATAATCCGGAAATCACCGAGACGGACAAGCTCCGTTCCGATGCCTGCATCACCGTGCCGCCCGAGACCAAGGTCGAAGGCGAAGTCGGGAAAATGACCGTCCCCGGCGGATTGTTCGCCGTGGCCTATGCCGAAGTCGGAGTCAACGAATTCGGCGAAGCCTGGAACGCCCTGATGCGCGATTGGCTGCCGGGCAGCGGCTATCAGCCCGACGACCGGATGTGCTACGAGCTCTGTCTCAACGACCCCAAGGATCATCCGGAAGGGAAGTTCATCATCGAAATTCACGAGCCCATCCGCCCGCTGTAGGCTCGGAATTTTTGTTTTATACAAAATATCAAGGCCGGATCGCTTATTTCAAAAATGGACGATAAAGAAACTGCGGTCGCATGAAATGCCTCCCGCCAGCCGCGGGAACCAGTCCCGTCGGTTCCCCCCGAGGCGGGGCCCCCCTCCGCTATGCGGCTTCTGGGAGGCATTCCCCGCGACCACAGAGTCCGCGCTCAATAAATGTGATTTTTAGAATAAGCGATCCGGTCCTGATTACTCCTTCAGCCGTCGGCAAAAACAAGATTTCAATCAAGCCAACGCGCAAACAACATCCGGGCCTCGTGATTTCGATTTCAGGAGAAGGGAAAGAAGAGGAAGACGGCCAGGTCCCAGAGAGTATGGCTCACGGCGCAAAGGAGCGCCGAGCCGGTCCGGAGATAAAGGAATCCCCAGAAAACACCGCAGACGGCGGCAGCGAGAATCAGCATCGGATTGGCCGAACCGAGGTGGACGGCTATGTAAAGTGCGGTCGCGGCGGCAAAACCGCGCCCCGGGCCGAACCGGGCCGAGAAACGCCGCTGGAGAAATCCACGCCAAAACAACTCCTCCCCGGGCCCGATGACGAGAGTCAGAAGCAGGCCGATGCGAAGGGTTGACGCGCCGCCCTTGAACTCATAGACCGAGGAGATACCGAGCGCGGCAAAGGGAAACAGAGACCGGGAGGCCGCGTTCCCGACGAAAAAGAGGGCGTAAAGAGCGACAGCAGAAACCGCTCCCAATAGGATTTTCCGGCCCGGACCGCTCTGGAGATCGGCCCGAAGCAAGGGGGGAAAGGACCGGTCCAGCATGACGCCCATTCCAACGAGAAGAACCAGGATTCCGCCCATCAGCCACCAGAAATCGAGCGGCCCGATTCCGTGGAAAATGAACAAGGGGACGAAAAGGAGGACGGCGACGGGCGCCAGACAAATCGGGGCCAGGTTACTCATTACCTCGATCTTCAAAGGAGAATATTGGGCCATGATCTTTGGGCCCCTGTTTTTGAATTATTGGCGCCTGATTTCATCCCAACACATACGCGATCCACAGCCCGGCGGTGTAAAGCAGGCCGAAGTGGAGGTTGTATTTCGCCGTGGCCCCGTCGAGGATGACGAAGTCCATCGGCCGGGCCGGCCGGTGCCGCTTCCGAGCCCGGCCCCAGAGCGTCAAGGCCTCGGGGAGCGCGGCCAGGGTGACGAGACACGTCCAGGGAAGGCGCGGGAGGCCGAAGTGGATGAGCGGGAGGACGGCGAACAACACGACCAGGAACTGGCTGCCGAAGAGGAGGAAGGCGTAGTACCGAAGCGAACCGCGGTCGCCGAGGAGACCGGCAAAGGTCCTCACCCTCCGCTCCGAATCCGTGGCGATGTCCCGCCAATTGTTGGCATGAAGAATTCCGCTGACGAGCATGGCCATCGGGATCGTCCAGACGACCGGAAGCCAGCTGCCGCGGCCCGTTTGAACGATCCAGGCGCCGAGAGCCCCCAGGATTCCGAAATCCAGGAACACGGCCGCGTCGCCCAGGGAGTGGGCCTTGAGCAGAGTGTAGACGGCGCCGATCAACACTCCGACGCCGCCGACGGCCAGGAGAATACAGCTTGTCCGCCACGCCAGAACGAGGCCCAAAACGATGCCGACGGCGAACAGGAAGACCGCCGCGCGCGCCACTTGGCGCTCCGACAGCCAGCCGCGAACAATCGCCCCGCTGACCGGCGTCACCCGGGTATCCAGCCCGTGTTTAAAGTCGAAAACATCGCTGAGCATATTGGCCGCCGAGTGGAGGACAACCATCGCCAGAAAGGCTCCCCCGAACAAAAGGACGTTCAGCCGGGCCCCATCTATAACGACGGCCAGGCTTGTGCCGAAGATCACGGGCATCGTCGAGGCGGGAAGGGCCCAAGGGCGGGCGGCGGTCAGCCATTTCCGGACCGGCGAGGGGTCTGTTTCCGCAAATTCCATGGGGGAATTATACTGGATTCCGGGGGAAAAGCATGTTATAGTCCCTATCGAATCGCTCGACTCTTCCGAAAGGAGGCCGCCGATGTCCAAAGACCGCTCTTTCCTCGACCGACGCCAATTCCTCAAAAACGGGTTCCTGGGAGTCGCCGGAGCAAGCGCCCTGGCCGCCGTCCCGGCCGCCCTGAAAGGCGGGCAGCAAGCCGCCGCTCCCGCCGCGGCTGCGGCCAAAGCGACGGCCGACTTCATCCGCCGGCCCCTGGGAAATACCGGGATCAAGCTCCCGGTCGTCTCCATGGGAGTGATGAATTCAAACAACGAAAACCTGATCCAGGCCGCCCTCGACAGCGGCATCGTCCATCTGGACACGGCCCACGGTTACCAGCGCGGGACAAACGAGGGGGCCATCGGGAAGGTCCTCAAGGGCCGCCCCCGCGACTCCTATTTCATCGCGACCAAAGTCCAGGGCGAGCCCCGCGACCGCCGGACGGGGACGTTCTCGGCTGAAACCAAGGCCGAGCCGTTCCTGGAAAAAGTCGACCTGAGCCTCCAGCGCCTAGGTTTGGACTACGTCGATATCATGTACCTCCACAACGTCTCGAACCGGGACTCGGTCCTCTTCGAACCCCTCATGGGCGCCTTGCAAAAAATCAAGAAGGAAGGCAAGGCCCGCTTCATCGGGGTGACCACCCACAGCAACGAACATGATGTCGTCCGGGCGGCGACCGAGGCAAAAGTCTACGATGTGGTCCTCGTCAGCTACAATTTCCGCAAGACCAATTTGGCCGAACTCGACCCGGCCATCGCCGACGCGGCCAAGGCCGGCCTCGGCGTCATCGCCATGAAAACCCAGGCCGGCGGATTCTGGGACCGGGAAAAAACCGACCCGATCAACATGAAGGCGGCCTTGAAGTGGGCCCTAAGCAACCCCAACATCACCACGGCTATTCCCGGCTGCACCGCGTTCGACCAGCTGACACTCAACCTCGAGGCCATGACCGACATCAAGCTGACCGATAAGGAGAAAGCCGACCTCCGTCTGGGCGGAGAGGACCACGGCGGAGGGCTCTACTGCCAGGGCTGCCAGGCCTGTCTCCCCCAATGTCCGAAGGGTCTCCCGCTTCCCGACCTGATGCGGAGCTACATGTACGCCTACGGGTACCGGAACCTCGGCACGGCTTACGACCTGGTCGGCGACCTGGGCGTCGGAACCGACCCCTGCGCCGATTGCGGCGCGTGCGCGGTCAAGTGCACGATGGGCTTCGACGTCCGGGCCCGGGTGACAACGATCGCCCAGCTCCAGGCCGCCCCGGCCGAGCTCTTCGGCTGATCAATCGCCGCTCATCATTCGAGGGTTGAGTAACCTGGCCCCGGATTCCGTCGCCTATTTTTCTTTCGCCGGGAGGGGCTTCATCCTCTTGTTGATCCCGTAAACAACCAGTCCGAGGGCCGTCAAGCCGAGGCCGGCCAGCGATTCCTTCGGACGATAGAGAAGCCCGTAGACCAGGATGTAAACGTGGATCGCCAGAAAGGCGAGGGGCACCCACGGATAACCGATCGTCCTGTAGGAGCGGGGAAGGTCCGGACGCTTTTTCCGCATGATCATCACCCCAAGGACCGTCATGAAGGTGAAGATGTTGAGGGTGAAGCCGATGAAGACGATGACTTGCTCGAATGTCGATGTGACGATGTAGAAAACGGAGAGGAGGCCCTGGACGACGATGGCCAAGGCCGGGATGTCCTTTTTTGTCGTCTTCCCCAGCCGCCGGAAGAGGCGGTAGTCCTCCCCGAGAACCCGCGAAATTCTCGGCCCGGCGATGATCATCGCGCTGATGCTGGAGAGAAGGAGGAAGGCGATGATCCCGCCCATCAGCCGCCCCCCGACGCTCCCGAAGACCCGGTCGGCGAACACATACCCGACCTCGAGCTTTCCGGCCAGTTCGGCGATGGGAACGGTTCGAAGGAAGACGAAATTGAGAAGCACATACAAGACGATGACGATCAGCGTCCCGCTGATCAGGCTCTTGGGCAGGTTCTTCTGAGGACAATCGATCTCCCCGGCGCAGTAAGCCGCGGCGTTCCAACCGGAATAGCTGAACGTCACAAAAAACATCGAGACGGCGAACGCCGGGCTGAGAATATCACTCCAAGCCTTGGCCGAGGGGGCGAAGGACATCCCGGCCGACTTGCCCAGGACCAGGCCCAGGGCGACGATCAAGACGATGAAGATGACCTTGAATATCGTGATGACGTTCTGGAACCGGGCGCCGAGGTTCTTGTCCAGGCTGTGAACAGCGGTCACGGCGGCGACAACGGCGATGGCCGTCACAGAGGAGGTCGACAGTCCGAGGAAGCCCGGCTGCTCCTGAAGCGACAGGGCGCTTCCGAGGTACCGGCCCAACCCCATGGCCGCGGCCGCCACGGGTGCGGCGAACCCGACAAGGAATGAGATCCAGCCGGCCAGGAAACCGACGGCCGGATGGAACATCTCGGACAGAAAGTGGTATTCCCCGCCGCTTCTGGGGAACATGACCGCGGCCTCCGAATATGTCAGAGCCCCGAACAGGGCGATGGCCCCGCCCACGATCCAGAGGAGGAGGAGAGCCGAACCGGAGGTGATCCCGGCCGCCTGGAATCCGAGACTGGTGAAGACGCCCGTTCCGACCATATTGGCTACGACCAGGGCGGTGGCAGTGGTGAGGCTGAATGTGTTTTTCATTTTTTCACGATGGAGAGCAAGGCGACCTTTTTCGTCCCCCAATGATAACCGATGGGGAAGGGCAGGGACTTGGCCCTTCCCGGCTCCTCGAACGCCGCCTGCAGGTCCGGCTGGTCGAGGTTTTTGAAGTCGGCCACCGGCGGGGCATAGGTTCCATACAAGCGAACATCCCATTTCTCCGGCTTGAAATGCCGGAAGGGAATTCCCGTATCGTCCTGGAGGATGTACCGGCTTCGGGCCAGGACAAGCTCCCGGATTCGGGAAAATTCCCGGTAATGCATTAAATACGATGCGGACTTGACGAACGTTGTCTCGAAGGGCAGACCCTGGAGATACAGGTCGAGCGGCGTTCCCTCTCCAAAGGCCTTGTTTTCCAAATCGCAGGAAATGTAGGACATGTCCCGCGGAACGCTCGTCCCTTCGGCGAAGAACGCAATGCGGACGCCGAACGGCCGGCGCCGTTTCCGCTGTTCGCCCGGATAGGGGCTTTCGACCGCCGCCCCCTTTTCCGAAATCTCCAGACGCCGGACCGACGAGATCGTGTAACCGCTCCTCTTCAGAAAAAAACACAGGATCGGAAGAACACCGTCGACCTTGTCGTCGGCCAGCTCGGCGTTCATGTTTTTCGTGATGAAGTAGCTCTTTTTGAAGAAATCTTCGAGCGCGTCCTGAACGCTGAGGATGTAACGGGCGGCTTTCTCCGCCTCGGACGCCTGGAATTCGGGCATCCGCCCGACAAACTCCAGGCCGAGGAGAAGGTAATGAGCCGCTCCGGGATAAAGAACGAGCGGCGTCAACCCGTCGGGCCCGCCGAAGGGATAAAAGAGCGTCGCCGCGGCCGCCCGGGACTCGGCGATTTCCCGCTCGGCCCAGGTCCGGATCGGCCCCAGCCGGGCGGATTCCATCGCCGCCCATTGTTCTTCCAGGGCGGCGGCGTACGCCCGGTACTCATCCGTTTCCTGGAACTCCATGTAGGGCGCCGTCCGGCAAGGCCGGCCCGCTAAAAACGAGGCGATCTCGTCGTAAACCGGGTCGACGGGAAGGCCTCGGACCGGGCTCTCCGCTTGCGGCCGCACATCGGCTTGGCCGGATAATCCGGCCGCACACACGGCCGCCCAGGCAGCCGCCGCGAACACAATCAAACGGGTTCGTCTCTGCTTCATCGATGATCCAGGGCCGGAAAAATCGGTTTTCAACCCTTGCCCGAAATCCGGGTGAACGCGTCATCATAAGATACTCGAGGAGAAAAAGCGAATTCCAAACGGGAGGTCGGGATGTTCGGCGGGAACGCTCAGCCCGCCGCCGGCTTCGGCTTCTTGATGATCACAAGCGTCCGGTCGTCCTCGGGATCTCCTCCCCCCGAAAACTCCCTGAGGGCGGTGAAGATGTCGGCCAGGATGTCCTCGGCGCATTTCCCGGCCGAGCCCCGGACGGATTTGATCACGCCTTCCACCCCGAATTCCTCTCCGGCCGCATTCCGGCTTTCGGTGATTCCGTCGGTATAGAGGATGAGAACATCGCCGGAACCCAGGGTGACCCGGCCTTCCCCGTATTCGAGCCCGGCCAGCATGCCCAGGGCCATCCCCGTTCCTTCGAGCGGCCGGGTGACGCCGGAGGCGGCCAGGTGCAGCGGGGGATTATGGCCGGCGTTGACGTAGCGAAAACCGCCGTCGGCGGGATTGAGCTCCCCATAAAAAAAGGTGATGAACACGTTCGGGGCCGAGCTTCGGAAAATGAATTCGCTCAGCTTATGGGCCAGTTCTCCCGGGGCCACCCCCGGCCGGGCCTCCGACTGAAGGGCGGCTCGAAGCGAGGCCATGAGGAGCGAGGCGCTGACGCCCTTGCCGGCGACATCGGCGATCGTCAGTCCGAGGCGGCCGTCGGCCAGGGAGATGAAATCAAAGTAGTCCCCGCCCACGTGCAGCGACGGAATCGACTCGGCTGAAATCTCGAAATCCCTGCAGACCGGAAAGTCCTTGGGCAGCAGGCCCCGCTGGATTTCGGCGGCCAGGCGGAGCTCCCGCTCCAGGCGCTCGCGGGCCTGGACATCCTCGACCATTCGGGCGTTTTCAATTTTAACGGCGGCCAAGTTGGCCAGAAGCGTCAGGAGCCGGAGATCTTCCTCGGTGAACGGCTCCCGGCTCGAAACCCGCTCGGCGCAGACGACTCCCAGCGTCTCCTTCTCGGTCTCCAGGGGAACGCACATCGCCGAATGAAGGCCCATGTCGATGATGCTCTGGCGGTCGGCAAAGCGCGGGTCCTCGGCCGCGTCGGATGTCAAGACGGACAGTTTCCGGGAAGCGGCCATTTCGACCAGCCCCCGGCTGATCTGCATCCGGCTCTTCTGCAAGTGGGGATTACTGACCCTGACGGCCCGGGGGACAAGCGTATCGGGGTCGTCGTCCTCCATGAGGAACAGGGCCCCGCGGTCCATCGGAAGGTGAGAGGAGATCAGGTTCATGATATATTCGAGCAGCTCCTGGAGGGGCTTGTGAATCAGGAGAGCCCGACTGACCTCGTTCATGACGACAAGAAGCCGGTCGTCCCCGGGAGGCCTTTTTTCCGGCCCCAGAGGCCGCAGCCCGGCGTCCGTGCTCCGGCTGACGATATCGCGCGACGGGAGAGCCGTGCTGACCCTGACTGAAAGTCTCGGAGAATCAGTGATCTCGACGGCCTCCGTCCAGGGCCGGTCGAAGCAAATGCGGACCGCGCCGATTGAAATTTCGTCCCCCGGGACGAGAAGAACGGGTTCGACCACCCGGAGCCCGTTGATCATGGTGCCGTTCTTACTCCCGGCGTCCTCCACGGTCCAACCCCGGGACGTTCTCTTGATCCGGGCGTGGCGGCTGGAGATGTAGGCGTCGGGCAATCGGACATCGGCATCGACGGCCCGGCCGAGGACGATTTCGTCCTTCTCCAGAACAACGGAAAACGACGGCGCTTGTTTTGGATACACATAAAGCGTCGACATCGATCTCACCTCATTTCATCGATTTCAGGATCCGCCGGGCGGCCCGGGCTTTCTCGACCTGAGGCGCGTCTTCCAGCAGGGGGAGGATGATCTCCTTGACAGCCATCGGAAGGACATTTTCCAAAAGCTCCAGGGCGTAGTCCACGGCCCGCTTCGTTCCCTCGGTATAGTTCTGCAGGGCTTGGCTGATGTCCGCATGGGGATAAATCAAGCCGAGAAGGAGGAACAACGGCCGGAAATTGCGACTCGGAGCCGCCCGGTTTTCGGCGTCCCGGCAGGCGCCCTCGACCCAGCAGCGGACTTCCGGCATGATGTCGCGCTCCCGAAACTTGATGCGTTCGTTGCGGGTCCGGAGCTTGAACAGCGCCTCGATCACCGCTTCGTGAACCTCGGAATCGCGCCGGCGGAGCTGCCGGACCAGGGCCTCGGCCGCCCGGGGCGTTCCGATCTCGGCCAGGACGAAGGGCAGGGCCTGCCGGACGGCCCGGTCGGCCCGAAAATCGGCCAGCCAGACACGAAGGACAGTTACGGCCTTGTCGCTGTAAGCGGCCAGAGCCTCGCCCGCCCGGTCGCTGACCGAGGGACGACCCAGGTGGGGTACGATCAGGGGAAGGTATTCGCGTTTTTTCAACCGCCCGGCGCTTTCCAGGGCGTATTGAACCACACCCGGCGACTCGTGCCTCAGCAGGAGGGTCAGATTTTCGGTCAGGGGGGCGTCGGCCGGCATCATGCCCAGGGCTTTGGCCACTTCCATCTGGTCGACCTCCCGGGCGGGGGCCGCGTCGCCGGCGATCGCGTCGAAGGACGGCCGCATGATATTCTGGTAGGCGTCCAAGGCCAGGACTTCCCGGACGGTCACATCGATCGGCTCCTTGTCGGAAGGCTCCGACCAGTCGGGGCCGAGGGCCTCGGAATCGGCATCGAGCAGCGTATCGAGGGCCGAAGCCCGGACCTCGGCCGACTTGTCCGACAGGACCTGGCGGAGCTCGGGGGTCAGCTTTTCAGCCCTCAGGAGGTCGAACAGGTTGTAAGCGTAAAGAACGGAGCTCCGCTCCCGGCTTTCCAGGAGGTCCAGCAACTGCTTGGCCGTCTCCGGCCGGGCCTGCTCCCGGACGAGGCGCTCGGCGTCAGGGCGCGAGGGGACGAGATTTTCCCGGATTGCCGGCAGGTAGCGCCGCCCGATCCGGGCGAGGATTAAAAACCACACGACGACGATGGCAATCGTCACCAGGCTCATCCGGGCGGCGGGAAAGGCCAGCACGATTCCAAAGACAACCTGGAGGAGGCTGGCCAGGGCCTCGCCGGTCTTGCTGACAAACATGTCGATCGTCATTTTGGCCTTGGCCTTGATGTCCTGGGGAACCGGAATGTAGAGTAGCTCCCGGGTGGCTTGGCTGAAGGTGTGGGTCAGGCTCTTGTCCGCGCCTTTCATGAAGATCGCCCAGGAGGCAAACCCGGCCGCCGGCAGGAGGAAGAACGCCGCCGATCCGGCCGCCAGGAAAATCGGCATCACGAACAAGGCCGCCCGGACGCCCAAAGCCTGGATCGCCCGGTTTGCCAGGAGTGAATTCAGGAGCCATGAAACGACCAGGACACCGACGGAAAAAACAGCCAGAAAGGATGTCCGCCGGGCCTCTTCATTTTCGAAGGCGGCTTTGACCGCCAGATTGAATTGAAAATCGATCATCGTCGAGGCAGCCAGGGCGACGACGATTAGGGCGGCCAGGAGACGAAGATAAGGTTTCCCGGCAACGGTCCGGAAACCGTCACGGAAATCCGGCGGCCGGCCTGATGCGGCGGCCGGAGCGGAGGGGGCCTGCCGGACCGCAGCCCGGACAAAGACCGTTCCGGCCAGGTAGAACACCAGGCCGAGGAGGATGAGGTTTCGCGCCGGCATCAGGCGGGAAAGGAACACGACGATGACGGAACCGCAGATGCCTCCCAGAAGGCCCCCGCTGACAAAAAAACTGACCAGGTGCTTGGCCCGCCGCGGCGGACAGACGGACCCGACAACGACCCAAAACTGCGTGACGGAAGCCAGGACAAAGATTTCCAGCCAGAACCAGTAAAGGGCCGGAACAATCGACCGGCCCGGACCGAGGTCGCGGGTCAGCCAGAACAGGAAGAAAAAGGCGGAGGTTCCAAGGGCGAAAAGCCACCGGGTCAGGGACAGGTAGGCCCGGCGGTCGAGAGAGCGGATTTTTTTCGTGTTCCAGGCCGCAAAGACACCGGTCAGAACCGCCGAGACGAAATAGACGAGCGGCAGGGAGCCCTTGGTCAGCCCCAAGCCGAGGAACAGCGAGGTCTTCGAAACCTTGGAGACGTAGATCGAGGCCATCAGGAAGAAAAAGTGGGCGAAGAGATACCCGACAACCCGCTCCTCCCCGGCCTGAACAGGGGCAAATCGCCGGAGAAAGAATCCGAAGCGGCCTTTCATCGGCTGGGCCTTCCCCAAGCCCGGCTCAGCTTTTTATAAAGCTCGCGAGGGCTTTCTCCTCATTGTCCTGGATATCCAGGACCCGGGTCAGCTGGGTGACTTGAAAGACCAGGAAGAGGCGGGGCGATATGCCGGCCAGCTTCAGCCGCCCGCCGGAGTTTTGGGTCGAAATATAGCTGGCCAGGATCTCGCCGATGCCGAAGCTGTCGATGAACGGGACCTTGGCGAAATTCATCAGGATGTCGCGCCGGCCTTCTTCCAATTCTTCCTTGACGTGCTGGTGGAGGGAAACGCCGGGCGCGTCCGAACGTCGGATCTCGCCCTCCAGGTCAAAGACGACGATATTCTCCCGGTCCCGCTTGGTAATCAGCATGCACTGGCCTCTTTTTTCAATACAGTATCGGAACCCGGCGGGGATGTCAAATGAGAACGCTTCTCCTTGACTATGCCCGGCCCGAAAGGCATATTAAGAGCCGAGGAGAGGGTTCCGGCATGCCGAGAAGGAGCGAAGCGTCATCCCGGCTGAGACGCCTTCGTCCGACTGCGGCTCTCGCTTTGCTCGCCGCCCTTCCGTTTCTCTGTCACTGCTCCCACCGGACCGATATCGCCGTTATCGCTCCGTCCCCGGCCGGCTCGAGTCCATCCCTGGAAACAACGCCCTTTCCCCCGGCGCCCTATCCGGAGCGCGGCCGGCCCTGCGTCTTCACGGGAGTCGAAACAATCGTCGCCGTCGGCGACATCCACGGCGCTTACGACGCGTTTGTCGATATCCTGAAAACGATGGGCTTGGTCGACCGCCATCTCCGCTGGACGGGAGGCCGGACGCATCTCGTCCAGATGGGCGACGTGATGGACCGGGGGCCAAAAGCCCGGGCCGTCATCGACCTCATCCGCCGCCTGGAACGGGAAGCCGAGGAGGACGGGGGAGCCGTCCATATGCTTCTCGGAAACCACGAAGAGATGAACATCCTCGGCTATTCCTTCGAAACCAAGGGATACGTCACTCCCGAGCAATTCCGCGATTTTCTTCCCTCCCGGCTCCGAGACCGGAAGGACGCCGAATTCCAGTCCCAGGCCCCCACCTACCAAGAATACAACCGGCTCTGGCAGGAATATATGGACGGCAACCCCCAGGCCCGGGACCTCTATACCAACACGTTCAACCGAACCTACGGGAGGTGGCTCGCCGGCCGTCCCGTCGTCATCAAGATCAACGACACCGTGTTCGTCCACGGCGGCCTGACCGAGGCCCTTTCGGTGCTATCCTGCGAGACGATCAATGCCTCGCTCTCTCTCGAATTGGAGCGATACCTGCGGAAAGAGGATTTCGATTGGGCCTGGATTTACCAGCCCCGGGGCCCGCTCTGGTATCGCGACCTCGCCCTGACCCCCGAGGAGACTCTTCGCGATGAAGTCGACCGCATCCTGGCCAACCTGAAGGCCCGGGCGATCGTCATCGGCCACTCCCCCGCCCCGGCCTATGGCCTGAATCCCCTCCGGGGCCGGTTCGGGGGCAAGGTTTGGACGATCGACACCGGCATCTGGATGAAAGACGGCGGAACGCGGTCCGCCCTGGTTATTAAAAACGATGAAATCCGGTTGATCATGATCGGAAAGGGAGAGGAGAGGTAGGAAAATGAGCAAAAGAAGGATAAGGCATCTCGTCTTCGGACTTCTCGTCGCCGGCCTGATTCCGGCCGGGGCGGCGGGCGGGCAAGCTCCCCGGGAGCCCCAAACAGCCAAGGAGATCGAAGCGTTCCTGAGTTCGGCCCGCGTCGCCTCCGTGGAAAAGGATGCCGAGATGGGGCGATCCCTCCCCTGGCGGGTGACCCTTGATGACGGAGAGTTCCAGGCCCGGGCCATGTTCAAGTACATCGACCGCCGGACCGTCCAGTCCTCGCGCCACAGTTACCGGTACGAATTGGCCGCCTACGACTTCAGCCGCCTCCTTGACCTGGAGATCGTTCCTCCCGTCGTCCTTCGGGACATCGAGGGGTCGCCCGGAAGCCTTCAGTGGTACGCCGAGAACTGCCGAAGCGAGCGCGACCGCCGCCGGCTCAACCTGGCTCCTCGCGAACTCGAAGCCTTCCTCCACAGACTCGAAATCGTCCAGATTTTTGAGGCGTTGGTGAACGACGATTGCGGCGACCAGGACGACACGCTCATTCACAAGGATTCCTGGGAAATTTGCCGGGTCGACTTCTCGGCAGCTTTCCGCCCGTCCCCCTCTCTTTCCACCGGCTGCCTCGTCCGGCGGTGCTCCCGAACGCTGTTCCACCGGCTCGAAGATTTGAAGCGCCCGGTGATCGCCAACCGGATGAAGCCCTACCTGAACGGACAGGAAATCGACGCCCTCTTTCGAAGAGTCCGTCAATTCATCGACCTCATCAAGAACGAAATCCGGGACAAGGGCGAAGCCGCCGTCCTGTTCGATTTGAAAAATCCGGAGCCGCGGGGAGCGGGCCATGACTGAACAGGCCGGCGGATCACCCCGCCGTCCGTCCCCGGCCGCCTCAGCGGCCGCCGGTTTTCTCCGGATGTTCACGGTCATCCGTCCGGAGGAAACGGCCAAGGCCCTCCTCCTCGCCCTGAACAGTTTTTTGATCATCTTCGGCTATTACCAGATCAAGGCCGTCCGGGAAGGGCTTCTTCTGGCCGCCCACCCGGCCTCGGTCAAAAGCTACCTGGCCATTCCCCAGGCGTTCCTTCTGATATTCGTGATCAAGGCGTTTTCCCGGGTTTCCTCCAAAGTCCCCCGGCATGTGCTGATCGCCTGGGTCTCGCTGTTCGCCGCCTCCAACCTCCTGGTCTTCATCCTCCTCCACGCCGCGGGCGTATCCGTCGCCGTCATCGGCCTGGCGTTCTTCATCTGGATCGGGATGTACAATCTCCTCATCCCGGCCCAGTTCTGGGGATTCGCCAACGATCTATACGATGAAGCCCAGGGCAAACGGATTTTCCCGCTGATCGCCCTCGGGGCCTCGCTAGGCGGCGTGGCCGGACCGATCGTGGCTCGCCAGCTCATCCCCCATCTGGGCTCCTACGGGATGATGGCCGTGACGGCGGCCCTCCTGGGCCCCGCCGTCTGGCTGACTTGGAGAATCCATGCCCTTGACCTGCGCGAACATAGGCGGCTGACGGGCGAAAAGACACCGGCTCAAGCAGCTCCGCTCCAAGCGAAAGGCGGATTCCGGCTGATCTTCACCAGCCGATACCTCCTCCTGATCGCCCTCATGATGGGCCTCTACAACTTCATCAATGCCCTGGGCGAATATATGTTTTCCGCCCTTCAACAGGAGGTCGCCCTGCGGGAACTGGCGACGGCGGCCGGCGGCGGGATGGACCTTCAGAAATACATCGGCGTCGCCTTCGCCGGTTATCAATCGCTCGGCAACACAATCGGCCTGTTGATCCAGCTCTTCCTCGTATCCCGGATCTTCCGCTGGGTGGGCGTCGCCGGAGCTCTCCTGTTCCTCCCCGTCATCGCCCTGGGCGGCTACGGCTATGCCGCCTTCGGCGCCTCTCTCCTCCTCTTGAAGTGGATCAAGTCGGTCGAAAACGGCACGGATTATTCGCTGATGAAGACGACCCGATCGGCCCTTTTCCTCGTCACCAGTCGGGAGGAAAAGTACAAGGCTCAGGCGGCGATCGAAACGTTTTTCGTCCGCGGAGGAGACACGCTCTGCGCCGCCGCGGTTTGGCTGGGGACCGGCGCCCTGGCCTTTTCCATCAGGGGCTTCGCGGCTCTCAACGCCGCCGCCGTCATCATCTGGATCGGGCTTTGCCTGTTGATCATCAAGGAATACAAGAGAGTCAAGGCTGCCCGGGAAGCCGCCCGGATCCCGGCGACCGACGGACCGAGCGAATGACAACCCGGCTTGGGACCGGGGAGGAGGACCCATCATGAGCAAAGCGAAAAAGAGGATTTTTGCGCTGGCGGTTCCGGCGGCCCTGGCCGTCATCCTTGCAGCTCAATTCAACCCGGATGAAATCAGTCGGGACAGGGATTGGGAAGAGTTTCTGTCGAAGGCCGAGATGACCGTGGAAAAGCAGATGACCGGTCCGGGAGCCGTCACCAATCCGTACAAAATGCTTTTGGAAATGGACGGCCGGAAGCGCTTCGCCGCCTGGAAAAATCCCCAGGGACGGATGGGGGGAGCCATGGAAGGCTGGATGTGGGAAATCGCCGCCTACCGGCTCGACCGCTGGCTCGGCCTGAACATGGTCCCCGTGACGATCGAACGGCGTTTTCGGGAAAACAGGGGTTCGCTCCAGCTCTGGGTCGAGGGGACGTTCCCCTACCTGGAGATCATGGAAGGCCGGACCAAGATGCCGGGCGGAATGAAGGGCGTTCTCCTCAACCGCCAGGTCTATCTCCAAAGAGCCTTTGACGACCTGATCTACAACGAAGACCGCCATGCCAACAACATCCTGATCACCGACGACTGGAGAATGATTCTCATCGACCATTCCCGTTCGTTTCGGACATCGAAGGCCTCGCTGACCACCCTGCTTTACAACCCAAAAAGCCGAACCCATCCGGGGACCATCTCCGCCCTGCCGTCGGCATTCGTCGAGAAGTTAAAAGCGCTGACCCCGGAGATCGTCCGGACGATCGTCGAATCTTATCTGACCAAGAAAGAAATCGAGGCGGTCATGGTCCGCCGCGATTTGATTCTGAAGGAAATCGACCGGTTGATCGCCCTCAACGGGAAAGCCCAGGTTCTTTATTGAAGACCTTGCGAAGGACGAGGACATTTTCCCCGCCTTCGCGCCTGTAAGTCAGCTCGTCGGAAAACGTCCGGACCAGGTGAACCCCCAGGCCGCCTATTTTCCTGCCTCCAAGGATGTCGTCCAAGGCCGGCGGCGGAGCCGCCAGCGGATTGAAGGGGACGCCGCGATCGCGGATCTCCAGGTAAACCGATTCAGGCTCCGGCCGGACGGTCAAACGAATCTCCCCGGCCGCGGCAGGATACCCGTAGCGGACAATATTCACGAGGATTTCAAAAAGCGCCAGGTCGAGTTGAAACAGGCTTTCGCCGTCGAGGGGCCCTTCCCGCAACCGTCCTTTCAGGAACAGCCGGGCCCGGTCGATCTCGCCCAGTTCGGCGGGAATCGTTAGGCTGTCCGGCCCTTCGTCCGCGCTCATCGCTTTCTCGTTATACCATAAAACGAGCCCGGAATCCGAACGGACGGGAACCGGGAAAGAACCGAGTCGACGGAAATATCCCGGACGTCGGGGGCCTCGAGCGTTTCGATCATCCCGTAAGGGCGCCAGGCCTTGATGAATTCCGACCGGAAGACGGCCAGGCCCGGAGTTCCGAGGGCCGCGGCCAAGTGGGTGATGCCGGAATCATTCCCGAAATAAGCCGCCGCGCCGGAAATGAGGGCGGCCAAAGAGAGGAGGGACGGTCGGTCAAGGAGAATCCAGCCGGGAGGAAAGGCGAAAGATGACCACTCGATCCGAATGGCCGATTCGGCCTCCCCGAGAACAACCGCCCCGGAAAATCCGTTTCCGGCCATGGCCCCGATGACCTCCCGAAACCGCTCCCCAGGCCAACGCTTGGCCTGGCCGCCGCCGCCGGGATGAACGACGGCATACGCCCGGGACAGGGACGCAGCCGACCCGGGAAGCGGCGCCGAAGGAGGCGCGAGCCGGGAGCAAACCTCGAACGAATCCATTGGACGCCCCGTTTCTCCGCAGAAGGAGGACGTTTTCTCGAAAAATTGCCGTGAAAGGGGCTGACCGGAGAGCGGGCCGGCTCGGACGGCCAGGACCGGCCTTTCAGGCCGGAGAGCCGCCATCCCTTCGATGAACCCTTCGGCTGAATTCGAATGGAACCAGCCCGCAACTAAAGCGGCCTCGGATAAAACGGCCGGAACGGCCGGGCTCGGACCGGAAAGGCAGGCCCAGGCAAAATTCCCTATATCCTCGACCTCATCGACGACCCCCGCTTTCAGAAAAAGGCTGCCGTAGACACGGTGCGAAACCAAGGTCAGGCGGGCCTCGGGGAAGACGGACCGAAGAAGACGGAGCGACGGCCCGGCGACCAGCAGGTCGCCCAAACCGCCCCGTCGGACGGCTACGATCGAACCCGGATTAACCTGCATGATTCAAAAAATTTTATACGAACCTTGCGAGTCGGGGCCAGCCGATATGACCGCATTTGCTGCGATAAAAGGGGGGAGAATGCCGGCTGTGTTTAACAGCAGAAAAGGGAAAATATTGGTATTAGGAAGGATGTAGGTTTTCTCCAGCCGGCACAAGAAAACATTGAATGCATTATAGTCGCGATCGAAAAGAAAATCAAGACTCTTTTTCGGGGGTCCTGGGAAGGCCCTTCTTCTCGATATGGTGCTTGATCGTCTTGCCCTTGACCATGTAGATGACGTCCTCGGCAACGTTGGTCGCGTGATCGGCCATCCGTTCCAGGTTTCGGCTGACGAGAATCAGGGCGACCGCGCGCTGAATGTTGCGGGAGTCCTGCATCATGAAGGTCAGGAGCTCCCGGAAAATCTGATCGTCCAGGGCATCGACCTCATCATCCCGGATGCAGACGTCCCGGGCCAGGGCTTCATCCCTGTTGATGAAGGCATCGATAGAGTCACGGACCATGGCCTGGGCCGCCCGGGCCATCCGGGGAATGTCGATCAGGGGCTTGAGCAGGGGCAGGCGGGCCAGGTCCAGGGCCAGTTCGGCGACGTTGACCGCCAGGTCGCCCATCCGTTCCAGGTCGCCGCTGATTTTCATGGCTGAGGTGATGAACCGAAGGTCGCCGGCCATCGGCTGGCGGAGGGCCAGGAGCCGCATGCAGGTCTCGTCGACCTCGACGTCGAGAAGATTGATGTTTTCCTCGATTTTCAGGACTTCCCGGGCCGGCTCTTCCTTCTGGTCCTTCAGGGCCTCGATGGCCAAGGACAAGGCATCCTCAACCGAGGCGGCCATCCGCAGGAGTCGTTCCTTGAGAAATTGCAGTTCTTCGTCGAATACGCGTTCCATGTGGGCTCCTTCCCGGCCATTTTCGGATATTCGACCCGTTTTGGCAATAGTCCCGGGAAAATAGGCCGGGTCCGCCTCAGAATCACCGATTCCTGTTAAGTCGGGATGAATAAACCATGAATTCTTCCTGAAACCGGCCATTTTTTTCTAATGGGCGATTCCCTTGACAGAATTCCAACCCCTTTCTATAATTCCATCTCAAATCCCATATTGATTCCGTATGGAGACCACTGTGAGGACGAAGGAGGAGCGGGCCCCTATCCGGACTGGGCTTCGAGCCTTCATCATTATGGGAGCCGTCCTGCTTGCGGCCGCGGCCTGCGGAAGACGGCCATCCGGCTCCTCGGGAGGCACAGCCCTTCAAATCAAGGGCTCCGACACCATGGTGAACCTCGGGCAGGCCTGGGCCGAAGCGTTCAACAAGCTCCATCCGGAAATCAATATCGCCGTCACGGGGGGAGGCTCCGGGACGGGAATCGCCGCAATTTTCAACCAAACCTGCGACGTCGCCGAATCCTCCCGCGGCCTGGAGGAGAAGGAACTCCAGGCGGCCGAGACGGCCGGATTCGTCATCCATGAGACCATCGCCGCCCTCGACGGGATCGTCGTGGTCGTCCATCCGTCCAACCCCGTCTCCGCCCTGACCATGGAGGAGCTTCGGGAAATTTTCATGGGACGCGTCAAGCGCTGGACCGCGTTCGGCGGCGAGGACCGGCCGATCGTCCTCCTCTCCCGCGAGGTCAACTCCGGCACCCACATCTTCTTCAAGGAGCATGTTCTCCGCCGGGGCAAAAGCAAGGGCCCGGAAGAATTCGCTCCGGCCGCCCTGATGATGCCTTCCTCTTATGCCATCGCCGAGGAAACTTCCCGAAACGAAAACGCCATCGGCTATTACGGGCTCGGATACATCAGCCCCCGCCAGAAGGTCCTGGCCGTGGCCACGGACGCTCATACCCCGGCCGTCGCCCCGACGATCGAATCCATCAGGGCCAACACCTATCCGATTTCCCGGCCCCTCTATTTCTTCACCCGCGGGGAACCGTCCGGGACAGTCAAAGCCTTCCTCGACTTCGCCCTCTCTCCCGCCGGCCAGGACATCGTCAGAGCCATCGATTTCGTCCCAGTCAAATGAAGCTTCCGTCGCGCCGGCTCCGCGAATTCCTGATCGAAAAGCTCATTTTTCTCAGCGGGATCGCCTCCGTCGTTTTCGTTGTCTTGATCTTCATCTTCCTTCTCAGGGAGGGCGTTTCCGTCCTGAAAACAACCTCCCTCGGATCCTTCCTGGGCGGACATTTCTGGTATCCCATCTCCACCCCGGCCAAGCTGGGGATTCTCCCCCTGATTCTCGGGTCGCTCATGGTCACGGCCGGGGCGATCGCGATCGCCGTTCCGCTCGGCATCGCGGCCGCATTCTACATCGCCGAGGTGGCCCCGAAGCGCCTCCGGACGGTCCTGAAATCCTGCGTCGAGGTCCTCGCGGCCATCCCCTCGGTCGTCCTCGGATTTCTGGGCATCACCGTCCTGGTCCCGTTCCTGAAAAGCGTCTTCAACCTGCCGACCGGGCTGACCGCTTTTTCCGGTTCTATTATGCTGGCCTTCATGGCCCTGCCGACGATCATCACGATCTCGGAGGACGCGATCAACGCCGTCCCGCGCGAGTATAAGGAAGGGGCCCTTGCCCTCGGGGCAACCCACTGGCAGACGCTCTTCCGGGTCGTCATCCACGGGGCCCTGCCGGGGATCATCGCCGCGGCCATGCTCGGCATCGGCCGGGTCTTCGGCGAAACGATGGCCGTCATGATGGTCACCGGGAACGCGGCCGTCATCCCCCAATCCCTGTTCGAGCCCGTCCGGACCCTGACCGCGACCATCGCCGCGGAGATGGGCGAGGCGGCCAAGGGCAGCGCCCATTACTTCGCCCTCTTCGCCGTCGGGATCGTCCTGTTCGTCATCAGTTTCGCCATCAACCTGACCGCCGATATCCTCCTGAACCGGGGCAAGAAGAAATGAAGCGCGAAGACAAACGGCAGAACATCGGCTTCGGCGCGCTGCTGGCGGCCACGCTCCTGGTCGTCATCCCGGTCCTGGCCATCGTCGTTTTAATCGTCGCCAAGGGCTGGGGGGCCCTGTCCTGGGAATTCCTGTTCTCCATGCCCCGTGACGGGATGCGGGCCGGCGGGATTTTCCCGGCCATCGTCGGGACGATTTACCTGGTTTTCATCTCGCTGATTTTCGCCCTTCCGATCGGGGTGATGGCCGCGATCTATCTTTCCGAATACGCCAAGGACAACGCCCTGACCCGGGTCATCAACCTGGCCATCATCAACCTGGCCGGCGTGTCGTCGGTCGTCTTCGGCCTGTTCGGGCTGAGCCTGTTCGTCGTGTTCCTGAAGTTCGGCGTCTCCATCATTTCCGGAGCCCTGACCCTGGGAATCATGACCCTTCCGGTCATCATCACCACGACCCGGGAGGCGCTACGTTCGGTTCCGGCCTCTTACCGGGAAGTCAGCTTTTCCCTGGGCGCCTCGCGCTGGCAGACCGTTCGGCACGCCGTTTTGCCCCGGGCGCTTTCGGGCATCCTGACCGGAGCGATCCTCAGCGTCGGCCGGGTGGCCGGAGAAACCGCCCCGATTCTCTTCACCGTGGCCGCGTTTTATCTGCCCAATCTCCCGACAGGATTATCCGATCAGGCCATGGCTTTGCCCTATCATCTCTACGTCATCACCACCCAGATTCCGGGCATCCCCGAGTCATTCCGCTACGGGACGGCCCTCGTCCTTATCGGTTTTGTCCTGGTGATGAACATCATCGCCACCGTCATCCGGTCGAAAGCGGGAAAGAAGCGATGAACACGGCGGGCGAGAAGGTCAAGTTGTCGGTGCGCGGCCTGGCCGTTTCTTACAGCGCCGCATCCGCTCTCAGAAGCCTCGACTTGGATATCGTCGCCGGGGAGATCCTCAGCATCATCGGACCCTCCAACTCCGGGAAGACTTCGTTCCTCCGCAGCCTGAACCGGATGAACGAGCTTCACCCCCACGCGCGTACATCCGGGACCATCCTCCTGGACGGCGTCGATATCGTCCGGGAGATATCGGCTGAATCGCTTCGAAAAAGAATCGGGATGATTTTCGCCATGCCCGTGCCTCTGCCCTTGTCCATCCGGGATAACATCACCTACGGACCACGAATGGCCGGGGTCCGGGACACCCGGACGCTCGACGCCCTGGTCGAGGAAAGCCTACAGGCCGCCTATCTCTGGGACGAAGTCAAGGACCGGCTGGACATGTCCGGGCAGAAGATTTCCGGCGGCCAGCAGCAGCGGCTGTGCATCGCCCGCACCTTGGCCCTCAAGCCCGACGTGATTCTCTACGACGAGCCCTGCTCCGGCCTGGACCCGCTATCGACGGCCAAGGTCGAGGAGTCGATGCTCGAGCTCCGCAAGAGCCATACCCTCGTCCTGGTGACCAACAACACCAAGCAGGCGGCCCGGGTCGGAACCCGGACGGCCTTCTTCCTGATGGGCGAGATGGTTGAAATCGGCCCGACCGAAAAAATCTTCACCGCCCCGGCCGACAAGAGGACGGAAGACTATATCGTCGGACGGTTTGGATGAGCCAGTGAACGAAACGACCGGTCTGGAACACGCAGCCCCCGTCCTCGAGGTCCGCGGGCTCAACCTCTGGTATGGGGACTTCCAGGCCCTGATCGACGTGTCCGCCTCGTTCCGGCCGCGGACGATCACCGCCCTGATCGGCTCCTCGGGCTGCGGGAAGTCCACGCTTCTCCGCTGCCTCAACCGGATGAACGACCTGATCGACGACGTCCGGATCGAGGGCGAGATTCTCTACAACGGGAAAAACATCCGGCGAAGGGACTGCTCGCTGACGGTTCTTCGCAAGAGCGTCGGGATGGTTTTTCAGCGGCCCAACCCGTTTCCCCTGAGCGTCTATGAAAACATCGCCTTCGGTCCCCGCGTCCACCGGATGGCTTCGGGAACGAACCTCGACGCCAGGGTCGAGGAAAGCCTTCGGGCGGTCAATCTCTGGGATGAACTCAAAGACAGGCTGAGGAAAAGCGCCCTGTCTCTCTCGCTCGAGCAGAAGCAGAGACTTTGCATCGCCCGTCTCGTGGCCGTCGAGGCCGAGGTTCTGCTCATGGACGAGCCCTGCTCGACCCTGGACCCCATGGCCACGATGAAGGTCGAGGAGCTGATGCACCGGCTCAAGGAGCGCTACACCATCGTCATCGTCACCCACAACATGCAGCAGGCCGCTCGGGTTTCCGAAGAGACCGGGTTCATGCTGCTGGGCGAGCTGGTCGAGTTCGGCCGGACGACCGATATCTTCACCCGTCCGGCCGACAAGCGGACGGAAGACTACATCACCGGCCGCTTCGGATGAGGCCGGGACGTCCAAGCGCGGTTTTTAAAGCGGGGCAAAAGGTCGAAAACGCGGCCCCGCTTTTATTTGAAGGGAGAATGAAAGCGGACAATCTCTGTGTTTTCTTTCACGCCGAAAACCTCGCCCCGGTCATTCACGGCGAACGGCATATTGATGTCCGCGGGAATCTGAAGGACCGCCTCCTGTCGCCCGTCGAGCGAATAGACGAGCGCGTCAACAGCCTTGCGTTTGACATTGGGCGTGAACAGATAAAGTTTCCGACTGGGAGAAAGGACGGGGATGAAAGTCAGAATCGACCCGCCCGGATTTTTTTTTACGCTTTCCTCGGCGCGTTTCCGAAGAGCCGTCCGGAAGTCTTTATCGCCGACGTCGAATCGGGTGATTTCCCGCCCGTCCGGCCGCAAAACAAAAGCCTTGAGGGCTAAATTCGAGACGACGACGATATCATCGTTCTCGGCGATCATCATCGGTAAAAACTTATCCATCAAAAACCGCGCGGCGGCGGGGTTCGCCTTGAGGAAAGGATCGCCGAAATGGAATGCTTCCGAAAAGAAGGTCCTTGAAGGATTCTCCCCCCTGAACCGATAAACGGAAATCAACTCGGGACCGTCGGAGACGAGAAGCAGTTCGCCCGTTGCGCCGACGACCGGGGTGCCGACCCTGAACTTCGTCTCCATGGAATCGAGGAACTTGCCCGAACGGTCGAAGCGCAGAATACGGGAGGCTCCATAGCTCGAGCTCGCATAGAGAAACCCGTCGTTGCCGACGGAGATATTCAGCGACACTCCGCTGTCTCCCAAAAACTCGCCGGGACCTTGCCCCCGGCATCCGAACGATTTGACGAATCCTCCCTTGGAATCCAATTTGAAAACCTTGCCCCAGCCGCGGTCGGCGACAAAAAGGGCGCCGTCGGCGTCGAAACACAGGCTGTCGATATCCCAGAAATAATCATCGGGTCCCGGCCCGCACTTGGCGGAGATTTCTCCGGCCGGCTGGAGAAGGATCGTCGGTGTTCCCTTCCCCTCGTCCGTCTTCTCAAATCCTCGAAGACCCGGGGTCAGGACGATGGAGAGCATCCCGATTCCCGCGATAAGACTCAAACCCATCCCTGCCTGCCGACATTCAGCCCTCTTTCTTTTCATTCTTCCCCCCTATTCTTTTTTGCGGAGACAAGGATCGGGACGCGATCCTCCCCTCCCCGCTATCCCAATCTGAATGAATCCGGTTAAAACAGGTTAAGCCGACATTTTCCTCACGGCTTGCGACAGGCGCTTGACGCCCTCGACGATCTGCTCCCGGGTCGGAAACGAGAAGTTGACCCGCATGTGGTTGCGCTGGACACGGCCTTTCGGATAAAACGCCTCTCCGGGGATGAAGGCCACCTTTTCCTGAATGGCCAGTCGAAGAAGCTCGGCCGTATCGATTTTTTCAGGCACCGTGACCCAAAGGAAAAGGCCTCCCTCGGGCTTGGTCCACGTGACGCCCATTTCCGGCGGGAAATTTTCCTCCATGGCCCCGAGGAAAAAGCGGAGCTTTTCCGTGTAGTATTCCCGGGACTTGCGGAAATGGGCTTCCACATCGTATTCCCGAAGGAAGGCCGTGCAGAGGTCCTGGTTGAATTTCGGGGTGTTGAGGAGGTTGGCGCTCTTGATGAAATGGAACTTCTCGACGACGGCGGCCGGGCCGATGTTGAAGCCGACCCGAAGGCCGGGGCAGAGGATCTTGGAGAAGGTGTATAAGCCGATCACGTTCCCGCGGTTTTCGTCCAGGGAAAAGATCGAGGGGACGCGTTCGCCCCGGTACCGGAGATCCCGGTAGGGGCTGTCCTCGACGAGCGGCAGCCCGTACTTCACCGCCAGGGCCAGGACGGCCCGCCTCTTTTCCAGGCTCATGGTGATGCCGGAGGGATTCTGGAAATCCGGAACGACATAGATGAACTTGGGTTTTCGGCCCCGCTCGATCGACTCCTCGATCGCCGCGGCCAGGCCCTCGACGTTAGACCCGTCTTCCTCGATATCGACGGAGGCGTAGGCCGGGTCTTCCATCTCGAAGGCGGCCAGGGCCCCGCCGAAGGTGGGCAGGTCGGTCACGATGACGTCTCCGGGGCTGAGAAACAGCCGGCCGACCAGGTCCAGGCCGTGCTGGCCCGAAGTGGTGATGACGACGTTTTCCGGGCTGAGGCGGATTCCGTCCCGGCCCAGAAAATCGATGATCGCCTCGATCAGGGACTTTTCGCCCGGGACCGCCGAATACTGGAGGGCCTCCCGGCAGCCTTCCCGAAGGGACCTGTCGGCCGCCGCCCGGATGAACTCGTTGGGGAAGACATCCGGACTGGGCAATCCCCCGGCAAAAGAGATGATGTCCGGGTCCTTGAGAAGAGACAGCGTCTTTCCGATCGAATACCCCTCGAACGTTTTCATGAACGGAGTGAACAGGGACTCCATCTGGCTCATCAGGTTCTCCCTCTCCGGCCCATCCGGGCCGCTTGCCGCGGGCCGGGGCTCAAGCCTTTGTTTTGTAGCGGCCGGCGTCGGCGAACACATCCATGACGAACACCCGGGTCCGGAACTCGGCCCCGTGGACGACCCCCTCCGGGATAAAATACCGGTCGCCCTTGCGGTACACGGCAGTTTCGCCGCCGATCGTCAGGGCCATCTCTCCGTCGATCATCAAGCCCCACTGGGCGCAATGGGAATGCGGGGGGACCTGGGCGCCTTTTTCGATATCGAAAAAAACGACCTGGTTGTTCTCCCCCTGGAGAAGCCGGCCGCGGATGCCCGGAAGGGGGGTGTCGATCTCGGGCAGGCTCTCGAACATTTCCGGATAGACGTTCATTGTCTTCTCCTCTTCACGCCCGGGTGGAAATCCGGGCGAACTTCGCTTCGGTGCCCTTGCGCATGATGTCCTTGGCGTCCCGGTCGCAGCGCAGGCACTTGTGGTAGAGAACATCGCCGATCAGGCCCGCCTTGTCCTTTCTTTCGGCGTCGGAGAGGAAATACGCCTCCATCGTATCGTACGGCCGGGACGTGCCGTCGCTTTCGTACTTGATGGTCAGGTCACAGCCTGCCTCGAACACCCGGTGGGCGCTTTCCGTCCAGTCGAAATCGGCCCGGCCCAGGTCGGGGTTGATCCGCAGGTGGGCGGCCAGGGAGATATGGGGCAGCCCGGATTCCCGAAGCTCCCGGTCGCACTGGACGAACGTTTCGGCCGTGGCCGCATTGCCGATGTTGATCTCGTAGATGGGCGTCGTCCCGTCGTCCCGGAGGTATTCCTTGACGATGTTCATCAGCATCCGAAGCTGGACGGCATTCTGGGTGGACAGCAGCATCGAGATCTTGAAGGACAAAGCCGGGATTTCCCGGGCATAGCAGCAGGCGGCCACGATCGTCGACCAGCTCGGGTTGAGGAAAAAGGACGCGCCCGTTTCCAAGGCCGCCCGGGTGATGCCGTCGAGGTAGACGAGATGGTTGTTGTTGCCGATTTCGACGCCGCCGAGGTTGCCGAAGCCCGTGCCCTGGTTTTTGAGCTTGATCTGGCTGAGCCCGTTGCCGACGTCGAGCCGTTCGAACGTCTCCCCGGTGATTTTTTCGATTCTCCGGAACCGCTCTTCGGGAAGAGGAGTTCCGATGAGGTTGGTCGAGCAGAATTTGCTGGCCCCGAGGACGTTCTCGGTGATGGCCAAAGTGGCCGTTAAATTGCCCGAATAGACGTAATCCTCGGTCATCGGAACGACCGAGATCATCTCGGCGGGCAGCAGCGCGTCGCCTTGATCGCTCAGCCGTTTCAAGGCCTCGACCGTCACCCGGGCGCCCTGGAAGCCGGACACCTGGGTTGTGCACACACCCTCCCGGGTCTTTTTGATCCCTTCCTTGGCGATGAAATCCTCGACCTTGGGCAGCGTTTTGGCCGCCGCTTCCGCTTGTTCCAGAAGGCCTCCCCAGCCTTTATCCCCGGCCGCTTTTTTCCGGGTATCATAAATCCCGAGGTCCTTGATTTTTCGGGAGATTTCGGCCCCGCCGCCGTAGGATTCCCTCAAGGCCTCGATGGCTTTCAGGTCTTTCGGGGACAAAAAGGGGAAATGCATGGGACTCTCCTAACCTGGATTATGTACGAGTCGAGATGGCTGCAGTTGCGAGGCGTGAAGGGTGACGCTGTGCTGGTCGCACTGCGAACCCTTCGTAACGAAGCAAATGCGGCCATATCGGCTCGCCCGAAGGGTAAATCCTCATATTTTCTATCTTATATAAAACAAAAAAATTATAAGAATTTTAAAAGATTTATGAATAATCCAGGCTAAGTGGTGCGGTGAACAAAAGGGCGGGGAATATCGGCAACCGGATACACGCCGCCCGGCCGGTCGGACCGTCCGTCGCTGCGCGTTGCCCATCCTCATGAAGAAAACTTTGCCGCTCGATTCTCCGGCGGACCGGGTCATCCCCGCGGACCGCCCACCGTTTATAACATAGGCCGGAGAAGCGGTCAAATAACAGCGGAACGAGGAGGAAAACCGGGTGGACTCCCACCCGCCGATATGCTAAATTGGGGAGCCTGCGCGCAAAGACCGCCCGCCCGTCGGGCGGATCCGACCGTCGGCCGAATCCCCTGAAAGGCGGCGTTTATGACCTTCGACTTCCTTCGGATCCTCGTCCTGGTTTCCGCGGGCCTGAGCCTGGCAGCGCTGTCCGCCATGGCTGTCCGGGCCTTCGGATTCGGACGACCCCGTTACCTCTCCCGGCCGCAGGGCCGCACCGGAAAGGGCGTCGTTTACGCGTTCGGCCGGGGCATGGTCGAGAAAGAAAGCGTAACACTGCACCGGCCGACGTTTTTCGGAGGCATTGCCTACCACGGTGCGATCTTCGTCGGGTTCGCCTATCTCTTCTGGCATGTCTTCCGGATCCCGGCCGCGCCTCCCGTCTGGTTTTTCCCCCCCGTGCTCCTCGGCGGGACGTTGATCGGCCTGGCCCTTCTCGTCAAGAGGATCAAAAGCCCCCATCTGCGCAAGTTGAGCTGCCCGGACGATTTTTTCGCCAATGTCCTGGTCGACCTGTTCCTGGCCGCCGCCTTCCTTCACACGATGATCCCGGCTTTGGAAACGGCGTTCTTCATCCTGTCCGTCGTTCTTTTCCTCTACGTCCCCATCGGAAAAATCCGCCATTGCTTTTTCTTTTTCTATACCCGGATGGTGTTCGCCGTCCATTTCGGGCGCCGGGGAGCCCTGCCCGGCACGTCCCGGGAGATCCGGTCATGACAACGCCCACGCCTAAAACGGACGCCCTGGAAGAACGGCTCAACAGCCTGACCGACGACGACTTGTCCAATATCCTGGCCGAGCTGCGCCGCCGCTTCGGCGCGGCCGAAGCCTCCGCGGCCCAGACCTGCATCCGCTGCGGCCTGTGCGGACAGGCCTGCCATTACTTCCTGACAGACCCGAACCTGAAGAACCTGCCGGTCTACAAGCTGAACCTGGTGCTGGCCGTCTACAAGGCCCATTTCCTGGGTGAGGGGAAAGTTCTGGGGTCCTGGATCGGAGCCCGGAAACTCGACCGGGAGATGGTCCGGGAATGGGTCGACTCCCTTTTCGGTCGATGCTCCGGCTGCGGCCGGTGCACCGTCAATTGCACATCCGGAATCAACATCGGGGGAATCATCCGGGCCGCCCGGGGCGCCCTGGCCTCAGCCGGCCTCGTTCCTCCCGAACTCCAGTCCACGGTCATGCTCGCCGTCGAGCAGGGCAACAACATGGGCATCCCGCGGCTGGACTGGCTGGACACCCTGGAATGGATCCAGGAAGAGTTGAGGAACGAAACCGGAGACCCGGACGCCCGTGTCCCGGTCGATGTGCCGGGCGCGAATATCCTTTATTCCGTCAATCCCCGCGAGCCCAAATTTTTCCCGCTTTCGCTCCTGGCCGCGGCCAAGATGTTCTATGCGGCCGGGGAGTCTTGGACGTTTTCATCCGATTATTACGATGTCACCAATTACGGCCTTTATTCCGGCGACAACGCCCATGCCGGCCTCCTGTCCGACCGCCTGTACCAGGCGGCCGACCGGCTCAAGGCCGGGACCCTGATTTTGGGCGAATGCGGACACGGATTCAATTCCAACCGCTGGGAAGCGCCGGAGTGGCTCAGGAAAACTCCGCCGGTCCCGGTTGAAAGCGTCCTCGAGCTGGCCGAAAGGTATGTTCGAAACGGCCGGATCACGCTCGACCCGTCCCGAAACGCCAAGCGGGTCACCCTTCACGACCCCTGCAACCTCGTCCGCCTGGGCGGCATTGTCGAGGCCCAGCGCTTCCTCCTTAAAAGCGCCGTGTCCGATTTCGTCGAAATGACCCCCAACCGCCAGAAAAACTACTGCTGCGGCGGGGGCGGGGGGCAGCTTTCGATGACCCGGTACGCCCGGCGGCGCCTGGACGCAGGCAGGCTCAAAGCCGACCAAATCAAGGAAACCGGGGCCAAGATCGTCGTCGCTCCCTGCCACAATTGCATCGACCAGCTGATGGACCTGAACCGTGAGTATAAACTGGGAGTCGAAGTGAAGACCGTGGTGGAGGTCCTGGCCGAGGCGATCGTCCTGCCGAAGAAGGCCGAGGCCTAAAGATTCCGATTTCCGGCTCGGCTCAAAGGCGAAGAATTATTGACGTGACATATTCCGATAAATTTGATATACATTATCGGATGAAAAGGAGACAACCATGAAAAAATCGCCGCTGACATCCGTTCTCGGGGCCTTTGTCCTCCTGGCCCTGGCCGCTGCATTGACCTTCGCGATTCAAGCCGGAGGACAAACGCGCCCGCCCGAATACAACGAAATCGTCGCCGCCCAGAAAATCGCCGACCCGGCTGCAAGGTTGAAGGAATTCGAGCGGCTGAAAGCCGCCTACCCCCAAAGCGCCATGATGGGCACGATCGACGGCAATATCTACGGAATCAAGCTCGAGATGGCCGAAACCCTGGAAACCGTCCTCCAATTGCAGAGGGGCGACCTCGGCAAGGGGGAAGGATTCATGAAGTGGATGTCCTACTTCGGCGCGGCGACGGATCTCGTCGACCACGACAAGTTGGAAAAGTTCGACAAGGCCGGCGTCTTGAAAGCCGTCCAGGCGTATAAGGCCGAGGGTGACAAGCTCCTGTCCGACCCGAGCCTCATCCAATCCCTTCCCGAAGCCCAGCGTCCGTACGCGCTCGATTATGCCAAGCGGTTCCACGTCACCCTAGCCATGGCCCAGTTGAACGCCGGCCAAGCGGCCGCGGCCGCCTCCTCGCTGGAGGCCTATAAAGCAGCCGGCGGCGCTTCCGACAGCGCCTATCATTTCGCCCTGGCCGAAGCCTCTGCCCGGCTGAATAAGAAAGCCGAGGCCCTCGAGGGCTATCTGAACGCGGCCGTCGAAAACCACGCTGACGCCACGGACAAGGCCAAGGCGGCCTGGATCGCGCTCAAGGGTTCCGAAGAGGGCTTTGCCGCCGCCCTCGAAGCCAAGCAGAAAGAACTGCCGTACCATCCGGCCGCATTCCAAGCCCCGGCCGAATGGAAGGGAAAGACCGTCCTGGCCGAGATCTTCACCGGCTCGGAGTGTCCTCCCTGCGTCGGCGCCGACTTGGGCTTCGACGGACTGATCGAATCCGTGCCGTCGAAGTATCTGGCTATTCTCGAATACCACCTTCCGATTCCCCGGCCCGACCCCATCATGAACCCGGCCACGGGCGCCCGCCAGGCTTTTTACGGCGTCAGAAGCACGCCTTCGACGTTTTTCGACGGGGAGGCAAAGTACGGCGGCGGCGGCGGACGGGGCAACGCGGAAAATAAGTACAAGCAATACCTGGGCGAGATCATGTCCCGGCTCGGCCAAGCGCCGGTCTTGACCCTCAAAGCCGAGGCCGTTCTCTCCGGCGACAAGGTCGAGGTCAAGGCGATCGTCGACAAACCCGCGCCGGGGGCCGAAATCCACATCGCCCTCGTCCAGGGTGAAGTCCCCTACAAAGGCAGCAACGGGATTCTCTTCCACAAGATGGTCGTCAGGGACATCCGTACGGTCGCGCCTGAATCGCCCAAGGCCGTTTTCGACCTGAGCGCTTCGGAACAGGCCACGGACGCGTATCTGACGGAATTCGAAAAGACCTATACCCGGGTCCCGAACTTCAAATGGGCCGAGCGGCATTTTAAAATCAGCCGGAACGGGCTGAAAGTCGTCGTCTTCGCCCAGGATTCTCAAACCAAGAAGGTTCTGAACGCCGTCACGGTCGGGGTGAGATAGAGGCGCTTTTCGTCGTTATCTTCAGGTTGACCCGGCCCCGGGCATCGGATACAATTCCGGCTCTTTAACGGGAACCCGATGCCGGTCGAATATCAGCCCGAGACCATACGCAATTTGGAGGCGGTGTTCTCCGCCCAGGGCGTGGTCCGTCCGTTCCGCCGCGGCCGCTACGAGGCCGGAACGGTCTTGGATTACGAGGTCCGCGGAATCCTGCCGGACGGCCGGGCCCGTATCTCCCTGGAAATCCTCAAGTTTGTCGGCGGCGGTTTCGCCGGCCAGGTTTACAAGGTCACCCCGCGCTCGATCGAAGCGATCGAGGGCCGGGTGGAAGGCCTGGAGGCCGGCCGCGTCTTCGCCCTCAAAATTCTGATTCCCCCGTCCGGATTCAGTGTTCGGATTCGGAACCTCTTCTACGGCCTCGGTTTTCAAGCGCCGTTTTCCCTCCAATCCCTGGCCGCCGCCGGCCGCTCCCAGGCCCTCTGGCAGAAATTCATCCGCCGGGCCGCCCGGGTCGAATTCAGCCGGGATGACGCCGTCGCCGACGTCATCGGGACCCTCCGCGACACGCGCCTGGGAAGCTACGGCGAGCTGATCGAATGGGTCGACGGGAGGATGTGGCGGTTCGAGGTCGACGACGACCTCGACGCCCGCCGGAGCTGGAAACCGGGAGAGCCCGGGGACGCACTGGGCTCGCCCGAGTATCGGACCAAGCGCGAGTTCATGAAGCGTCTGGTCGCGATGATGCGGCGGATGGGAGCGACGGAGTTGGCCCGCCAGTACGAATGGTGGTCGCTCAAAAGCCAGCCCAACGCGATGAAGCGAACAGCCTCCGACCCCGACCCGCGGGCCGGCTTGACGGCGGTCGATTTCCGGGCCGGGATGGCCTTGATGCCCTTCAATCCCCAGTGCCCGGTCGACTTCAAGCTGATTCTCCAAGGGATCGGCCGAGGCCGTTTCGTCCAATTCGACAAGGGCGATTTCCGAAAGCTTGAAGACTATCTCGACGATCACAAGGCCGCCTTCGCCGATCTTCGGCCGGCTTTCGAAGAGCTGAAGAGGGAAGACGCGGCTTATCGCGACTCCCTAATCGACTGGACATATCACCATGTCCGGCTCTTCAGCCTTCGGCTCCGCCGCCGGATCATGGCCGGGTTCCGCGAGGGCTGGCGGGTCCGGAACGTGACCGACGACCGGGCCGATGCCGTCCTGAAGAAAAGCGGGCTCCTCTCCTTCCTCTTTCTGACGGCCCCCTGGCTCGCCTTGGCCACCCCGGCCTTGCTGATCTTCGCCTGGCCGGGGCGTGTGTGGTGGAAGTATCCGCTCTGGCTGCTCCCTCTCCTCCTGGCGCCGTTCGTCCGGAGAATTTGGGGCCGGGGTGACCTACGCCGCCATTACGGCCGGATGATCGGAAGCCCCCGCTATTTCCTCAAGGCGGGACGAGCCCGAATCGCCGAAGCGATGGTCCGCTGGGTCCGGGCCGGTCGGGCTTCGGAGGAACGGGCTCTTAAAATCGCCGGCGCGCCCTGGCGGTACTACGTTCAGCTTCCGCTCTCGATCCTGCCGCCGGGCCTTCACCGCTTTCTCACCGAAAAGACCTATTTTAAAGAGCGGATCAGGGCGATGTTCGTCCAGCCGGTACGGCTTCTCGTCCATGCGGCCGAACGCGAAAAGTGGATGATTGAAATGATCGACCAGGGCCGGGAAAACGGCCTCCTGACCGAGCCCGAAGCCGAACGGATCAAGGGGCAGGTGAAAGAACCGTTCATCCAAAAATACCTGAAAAGCCTGGCCGTCCACATGGCCACCCTGTTCGTCTCGGAGACGGTCTTTCTCATCACAGCCGTCGTCTATGTTCTGGCCCATCCGGACCTATCCTGGTCGGCGGCGACGCTTCGGGCCGGGATCATCATCGCCGCCCTGAACCTGCTTCCGATTTCTCCCGGGTCGCTTGTCCGGGGCTTTTACGTCATCGGCCTGATGATCAAGGAGCGGAACTTCAAGGATTATAATATCGCCTTCGGGGTCAGCTTTCTCAAGGTCCTCGGCTACCTGGCCTTCCCCATCCAGATGGCGTATCGATATCCAGACCTGGCCCGGTTCATGGCCGGCCATTGGGCCAACGAAGCCGTCCACCGGGTTCCGATTTTCGGAGAAAAGGGGGCCTGGCTGGAACATTTCGTTTTCGACTCATTCTATAATTTCCCCCTGACCCTGCGCCGTCGGATACGGATCCGGGCCGAAAAACGGGCCGGGGAGAAAAAGCGCGGGGGGACGACTCTTGTTATTGTTCTAGCCGCAGCCGCTCTTATCGGGGCTCTCGTTTACGGCTTCGCCGCCGTCTCGGGCGGCCCGCCGGCGTTCCGCCGGATGTGGGGCCTGGGCATCTGGGTTCCGTTTTTCGCCGGAGCGATGATCGCTCGGACGGCTTCGGGCTTGCGAATGGGGCAGCGGGTCGTTCGGGGCATGATCGGCGGAGCCGTCATCGGCCTGTTTGCAGGAATTGCGCCTTATGTTCAAGCCCTCACTCCATTTTTTGGGACGGCCATAGTCGAAGCGGGCGCGCCGTTCGGCCTGGCCCTGGCTAAGTCTGGAGTCGGGATGTTCCTCTTGTTTGGAGTCCTTGGTCTGGCCGGAGCCGTGATCGCCGAGACGCGCAAGCCTTGATTTACTGAAATCGAGCCACCTCGATCCCGAATAAGCGGAAAAACTGCCGGCTGTAAAGGCCGAATTCTTCGTTCTGGAAAACCCACCGGCCCCCGAGTTTTTCGAAGCTGCCGCCCCAACCGGTCGCTAGGATATAAGCGCGGGTTTTGCCCAGGACGACTTTTTCGATCGCCGGCCGGGTCATTGAAGGCGAAGGCGCCATGTTCTTTTCCCCCGGGAGGTCGTGTCCCAGGACGGCCTCATAGAGTTTTTTATCCCCGGAAATCAGGGATTCCCAGATCCCGTCGAACGCGGCTTCCGGAGTCGAATACTTCGTCTGATACTCGGGCCCAAAAAACGCGGGATTGAATTGAAGGCTTCGGGCCGAAATGACGACGACCACAAGGCCGAGAATCAGAAGATAGACCGCGGTCATAAAAATCAGTTTCGGCTTTCTCATTTCACATCCCTTTGTCGCTATTTTATGCGAATGGAGAGTCGCTCTTCAAGTTTCATTCCTTCCTCAAATCGATCGACCGGCGGTGGGGGGCTGCCGCCATCTCGACTCGTGTATAATGCAGGAAATATGCAAGAACATATTTGACATACGAAGGCGAATTGTCTAGAATTTCCGCCTTCGCTCGGGGTATCCTGCATCATTGACGCCTCCCGCCTCGTCCGGAGAACACCGCAATCATTAAGGAATTCATAAGATGAAAAAGGGTTGGATTGTCGTCCTGGCGGGTCTCGGCATCAATCTGGCCCTGGGCGTTCTCTACGCCTGGAGCATGTTCAGCAAACAGCTGACGGAGGCGGTCGAAAACGGAGGATTCGGCTGGTCGCGGACCACAGCCACCCTGCCCTACACGATCGCAATCGCCTTTTTCGCCCTAATGATGGTGCCCGCCGGCCGTCTCCAGGACAAGCTCGGTCCAAGATTGACGGCCACAATCGGCGCGGTTTTGATCGGGGCCGGCCTGATCGTAGCCGGCTTCGGCCGGGCCGACCTCGCCTGGCCGATCCTGCTCGGTTTCGGCCTCATGGCCGGAACAGGCATCGGCCTCGGATACGCGGCCGCTACCCCGGCCGCGGTCAAGTGGTTCGGACCGGAGAAAAAAGGCATGATCACCGGGATTGTCGTCGCCGGGTTCGGCCTGGCCCCGGTTTACATCGCCCCCCTTTCCAAATCGCTCCTCGCTTCCCAGGGCATCGGCGGCGCCTTCCGCACGCTGGGATTCATCTTCCTGGCGATCGCCGGACTTTCGGCCCAATTCCTGGTCAATCCGAAGCCGGGACAGGCCCGGGCTTCCTCCTCCCCCAATAAATCGAAGAAAGCCAAGCGGCCTCCGCTGGCCGACGCAACCTGGAAGGAGATGATCCGGACCCCGAAGTTCTGGTCGCTCTACCTGCAATTCGCCTGCGGGGCGACAGCCGGACTCATGGTCATCGGCCACATCGCCAAAATCGTTTCCTCCCAGTCCGGAGGCGCCATTCAAGCCGGATTTCTCTTCGTCGCCCTCATGGCAGTCTTCAACGCCGGAGGCCGGGTCGCGGCCGGAATGGTTTCCGACATCATCGGCCGGGTGGCGACGATGATCATCGTCTTCATCGTCCAGGCTTCGGTCATGTTCTTCTTCGACCAGTTTACGACCGCGGGAGGATTCCTATTCGGAGCGGCCCTCGTCGGGTTCAATTACGGGTCCTGTCTGTCGCTGTTTCCGGCGACCGCGGCCGATTACTGGGGGACGAAAAACCTGGGTCTCAATTACGGTATCCTGTTCACGGCCTGGGGTGTGGGGGGCGTGTTCGGGCCCAGCCTGGCCGGTATGATCGCCGACTCCACGGGAAGCTACGCCAAGGCTTACCAGGTTTCGGGCGCACTCCTGCTATTCGCCTCGTTGCTGGCGGTCTGGAGCCACATGAGCCTCTCGTTCAAGCTGGCCGACAAGCAGCTTGTCATCACCCTTGGCCGCCGCTCCGCGGCCGGAGAGAACGAGCCGGAGAAACATTCCGGGTCCGAAGACCCGACCGCCCGCCTCAACGCATCCTGAAAAATCCAGGCTGCGTCACGGCGAGGGCTCGTCCCCGATCCGCCGCGCCTGCGTCTGTCCGTCGATCAGCATGAAGGCGACCTTCCCGTCCGATCCCTTGAGGAACGCCAGGCGGGTTTCATTCACCATCTCGAAGAAACGGTTGTCCGCCTCCGGATAAAGCTCGATTTTCTGCGGCCCGTCAAGGATGAACAGGGTCTCACCCTGGAGAACGACCTTGACGGTCCGGCCCGGCCGAAGTTCATATCTCCCGGCATACACGGAAAGAATCTCCGGGGCGACGCGGACGACGGTCTTTTCGACGGGCCCGTAAGCCGGCCACTGATACTCCCGGGCGATCGAACGGAGGATTTCCCGGCCCAAGCCTCCGCCCTGGTCGCCGTTGGTCATGACGACGGCCCCCCGCCCTTCGGCGAAGAACGCCGTCATCAGGCACTTGAACCCCTCGTTGGAACCGCCGTGGCCGAAGGTCGCCGCCGGCCCGAGCCGCTCCAAAGACAAGCCCAGGCCGTAGCCGGGTTTGACCGGGGTGGTCATCAGTCGGGCCGTTTCAACCGAGATGACCTTCGAATTCCCGGCGAGGGCTCTTCGGATTTCGAGGAGAAAGCGGGCCAAGTCCGTCGGGGTCGTCCAGAGCCCGGCCGCGGCCATCTCGGGATATGTATGGAAAAGGCCGGGAACGGGTTTGCCGTTGGAATAATGGGCCGTTGCAGCTTCTCCGCGCCGGCCCACGGGCAAGGGCTGTTCGTAGGTGCTGCGGGTCATCCCGACGGGCTCGAGAACGAGCTCGGAAAGAAGGGCGGGAAAGGCTTTCCCCGAGGTCTCGGACATGAGAAGCTGCATGACCGTGAAGCCTCCTCCCGAATAGCGGTTGATTCTGCCCGGAACGACATCGACCCGGACCGGGGCGCTGTTGGCCGGTTTTTCGCCGTCCAGGACCTGGACGACGGAAGGCACGGGGGCCTCGGCCGGATAGCCGCCGAAGCCGTGGACGGTCAAGCCCGCGGTATGGCTCAGAAGGCGCCTTAGGGTGACCTTTTCCGTCTTGGTGAATTCGTTCTCCGGGACTTTCCAGGATTTCAACCGGTGATTGACGTCCTCATCCAAGGCCAGATCTCCCCGCTCGACCAGCCGCATCGCTCCCAGGGCGGCCACCGATTTGCTGATGGAGGCGGCCTGGAAAAGCGTCTGCGGCGTAACGGGTGTCGTCGTTCCGGCCTCCAGAACGCCGTAGCCTTTGGCCCACTCGATCGCATCGCCGTTGATCACCGCGATGCTGACGCCGGGGACATTCAGCGCGGCCATTCGCTCGGCCAGGGAAGAGAGGGGGAGCGGACGGCCGGCGATCGTGAAAGAGGGCAGGAGCCCGTTTTCAACCCGGGCGATCCGGTCGTTGAGAGCTGTTCGGCGGACGTTCGGCTCGAGTGACAACGAGTCGGCCGCGGACAGGAACACGGTAAAAACAGCAATCCCGATGGCGTATCGAAGAACGGCTTTATTCAAAGAGACTCCTTTTCAGGCCGGCCGGCCGTGGGCTTTTCCTCATCGAGAATCATACTTGTTTTTTTTGATTGTGGAAATCGGCCCAGCACTTCAACCCGAAAAGCGGCCGGGCATTCTTGACGGCCGAGACGACGGCTCTCTCCATGACCCGGGCCGACAACATGCCGAGAACGCTCAGGTCCGCCTCCACCCGGCCCGTGGCCAGGGCAAAGATGGTATCCCCGTCGTACTGGGAATGGGCCGGGCGCATGGCCCTGGCGTACCCGTCGTGGGCCAAGGAGGCCAACTTGGAGGCCTGAGATTTGGTCAAAACGGCATTGGCGGCGATGACTCCGAGAGTTGTGTTTCCGGCGAAACAATTGTTCCTTCCGGCCTTGAATTCGGACATGGCCTCTTCCGTGTCGGCGACCGCCGTCCGATCTTCTTTGAGAAGGCCGGCCAGACGCTCCCCGGTTTCCGGGTCGACGACGTCGCCCAGGCAGTTGACCGCGACCAACGCCCCGATTTTCAAGGGTCCGACTTGAACGGCGGCGCATCCCAGGCCGCTTTTCATGGACCGGGCCATTCCCGAAATCTTTCCGACCGTCGCTCCGGCCCCGGCCCCGACATTCCCCTCCGGACATTCCCCTTTCTCCGCGTTTCGGCAGGCCCGATATCCCATGGCCGCGTCCGGCCGGACGCGATGGTCGCCGACGGCCAGGTCGAACAAAACCGCGCCGCAGACGATCGGGACCCGGGTCACCTGGACATCGAAACCGACTTTTCTTTCCTCCAGATAGCGCATCACTCCCGACGCCGCGTCGAGGCCGAAGGCGCTGCCTCCGGCTAAAACGACCGCATGGATCTTGTCCACGAGGTTGACGGGGGCGAGAAGGTCGGTCTCGCGCGTTCCCGGGGCGCCGCCCCGAACGTCCACCCCGGCCGTCGCCCCGTTTTCGCAAATGACGACCGTGCAGCCCGTTCCGGCCTCCAGGTTGTGGGCATGTCCGACCTTCAGTCCTTCAATATCGGAAAAAGAAATCGGCTGCATACGAAGCCTCCTCGACCGGGTGTTCTCTTTCAGGCCGGACACATACGGGCGTCGGCTCTATCATAACACGTCTTGCGCCCGCGCCGGGGCTTGTACGGCGTTGACAGGACCGCCGCCCAATGTCATGATTTCGGCGATACGGATGGAACATGTCCGGGAGGACCCATGAGACGCCTGCTCTCCCTCATCCTTCTCGTCGGCCTGGCCTCGATCAACGTTTCACCCGAGGACAGCCGGCCGCTCCGCTGGTACAAGGGCAATACCCATACCCACACCCTCAACAGCGACGGCGACGTCGCTCCCGATGAAGCCGTCCGCTGGTACCGCGGGCACGGCTACCACTTCCTGGTCCTGTCCGACCATAATTTTCTGACGGATACGGCCGGGCTGAACGCCGTATTCGGAGCCGAAGGGAAATTCCTTCTCATCCCGGGGGAAGAAATCACCGACGAGTTCGAAAAACTTCCGGTCCACATCAACGGACTCGGACTCCGGCGGCTCGTCGAGCCTCGGGGCGGGACAAGCGTCGCGGACGCGATCCAACGGAACGTCGAGGCCATCCGCAAAGCAGGGGGCCTGCCCCACTTCAACCACCCGAATTTTGTCTGGGCGGCCGGCGCGGCCGACCTCAAGGGGATCAAGGGCCTCCGGCACTTCGAAATTTTCAACGGCCACCCCCAGGTCAACAATCTCGGCGGCGGCGGCTTTCCGGGGACCGAAGAGATCTGGGATGGCGTCCTCTCCTCCGGCCAATTGCTTTACGGCCTGGCCACGGACGATACCCACAATTTCAAAGCCCCGGGGGAAGCCGGAAAAGCCTGGCCCGGACGCGGCTGGATCATGGTTCGGGCCGCCCGGCTGACCGCCGTGGATCTCCTTCAAGCCATCGAACGCGGAGATTTCTATTCTTCGACCGGAGTGATCCTGAAGGATTACCAGGCCGGCGAAAGGGAGATCCGAATCACGATCGCCGAAACGGGCAAAACCAAGCACGCCGTCCGGTTCATCGGCAAGGGCGGCGCGGTTCTGGCCGAAACGTTCGACAATCCGGCCGTTTATACGTTCAAGGGCGACGAGCTTTACGTCCGGGCGAAAGTCATCGATTCCAACGGCCTGGTCGCCTGGACCCAGCCGGTCTTTCCCGAAAGCCGGCGTTAATGATCCGCAACAGGTCGTGAAAAAGTCTCCGGCTCATTGACAGCCCGGCCGGCCAATGTCATCATCTCCCCATTATGCCCGGCAGGTAAGATCGCAATTTCCGGGCAGAAGGAGGCATCATGAAACGTTCTTTGACTTTTCTCCTCGTGATCGGCCTGGCGGCCTTCTCGGCTCTGGCTCAGGTTCCGACCAAGCCGCCCCAGGACGCTAAACCCCCGCAAGAGATGAAACCCCCGGCCGACCAGCCCAAGCCGTACGATACTGTCGTGACGGAGGATTTCAAGACCCAGACGGGCGTCTTTAAAACCCATACAGCCAAGGGCAAGCTTCTTCTGGAGATCCCTCCGGCCGAACTCGGCCGCGATTTTCTCCTCGTTATCCAAATCAAGGGAAGCCCCAGCGCTTCGAGCTACCCCGGCCAGTCCGTCGACGACATGGTCGTCCGCTGGGAGCTCCGGGAGAACAAGGTCCTGCTGAAAGCGGTTTCCTACGCCAATATCGCCGACCCGAACGATTCGATCAAGAAGGCCGTCGATATGATGAACACGCCGACGATCATGATGGCCTTCAACATCGAGGCCCTGGCCGCCGACGGCTCCCCGGTCATCGACGCCACGAAACTATTCACCTCGGACGTCAACGAGATCCCGGTCAAAAAACGGGTGAGCGGTCAGAACATCGACGGCTCCCGGACCTTCCTGGAAAAAGTCCGGGTCTTCCCCCTCAACCTCAACGTCGAGGCTCTGCAAACGTTCAACCCCAAGCCCGCCGTCCCGCCGGCCGGGTTTCCTCCCCAGTACCTCGATATGCTGCCGTCCCCGCCGAGCCCGACGGCTCTCGTCCATTATTCGTTCGTCAAACTTCCGGAAAAACCGATGATGGGCCGCCTCTATGACGACCGGGTGCCATATTTCACCCACAGCCATACCGATTACAGCCGGCCCGACCATGAGACCGTGGTCCGCCGGTTCGTCGCCCGGTGGCGCCTGGAGAAGAAGGACCCCAAGGCGGCAAAAAGCGAGCCGGTCAAACCCATCGTCTTTCATATCGACCCGGCTACCCCCAAGAAATGGGTTCCTTACATCAAGAGGGCCATCGAGGCCTGGCAGCCGGCCTTCGAAGAAGCCGGTTTCCTCAAGGCGATTGTCGCCAAGGAAGCGCCGTCACCCCAAGAAAACCCCGACTGGTCAGCCGACGATGCCCGGGTTTCCTGCATCCGTTGGGTTCCCTCGACAACGGCCAACGCCATGGGGCCGCATGTCTCCGACCCTCGGAGCGGCGAAATCCTGGAAGCCGACGTCGAGATCTACCACAACGTCCAGCAGCTGGCCCGCGACTGGTACTGGGTCCAGAGCGGACCGCTCGACCCCCGGGCCAAGACCCTGCCGCTTCCCGATTCCGTCATGGGCGATATCCTCGAATATATCGTCACCCACGAGGTCGGCCACTCCCTGGGCCTTCCCCATAACTTCAAGGCTTCCGCGCTCTACACGATCGAACAGATTCGGGATAAAAACTGGGTCAAGAAGAACAGCCATGTGCCGACCCTGATGGACTACAGCCGCTTCAACTACGTCGCCCAGCCGGAAGACGGCATCGACCCCAAGGACCTGATTCCCAAAATCGGCCCTTATGACGTCTTCTCCATCAAGTGGGCTTATACGCCCATCCCCTCGGCCAAAACGCCCGACGAGGAGAATCCGGTCCTCAACGAGTGGTGCAAAGCCCAGGACAAAACCCCCTACCTCCGCTTCAGCACAGCCGGAACGCGCGGCACGGACCCCGGCGAGCAGTCCGAGGCCGTGGGGGACATCGACGCGGTCAAAGCCACGACCCTCGGCTTCAAAAACCTCAAGCGGGTCATAGATATGCTCCCCGACGCCGTCCTCAAACCCGGTGAGAACTACGACCAGTTCACCCACATGTACGACGCCGTCTGGAACCAGGCCCGCCTCGAGACCGGCCATGTGGCCAATATCATCGGCGGGTACGACAGCGAGCCGAAAGTCGGCCCGGCCGAGGGCCTCCGCTTCACCCCGCTGTCCCGGGCCCGCCAGGCGGACGCCGTGGCCTTCTTGAACGAGAACGTCTTCAAGACGCCGGAATGGCTTATCCCGGCCGACATCCTGCGGAAAATCGAACCGTCGAGCGGCCAGGCGCGCATCTTGGCCCTGCAACAGGCCGTCCTGAACAACATGCTGAGCCCGGCCCGCCTCAACCGTCTCCAGGAGCACGAGGCCATTCTCGACGGCCAGGCCTACACCGCCCCCCAGCTTCTCTTCGACCTCCGCGGCGGCATTCTGACGGAACTTTTGACGGCCGCCCCCACTGTCGTCGACCCCTACCGACGGAACCTTCAGCGGGCCTACATCGACCTGCTCGGCGCACGCCTTGCGCCGGCCGCGGCGGCCGGAAGCGCATCAGCCGCGGCCGCTCCCAAGGATGACAGCCGCGGGGCGATCCGGGCCGAGTTGAAAACGATCCGGGAACTTCTCGCCCGGACAGTTCCCTCGACCAAGGACGCGGCGACCAAAAACCACTGGAACGACCTCCTCGACCGGATCGCCCAGATCCTCGAGCCGAACAAGTAATCCCTCTCGGCAACGATCGATTCGGCCTCCCCCTCGAGACAGAGGGGGAGGCCGTTTTTTATCGTCCTTCGTCAAGCGAAATTCTTGAATCTCGCGCGTCGTTTGGAGACAATAGAGCCCGCGTCGATGACCCGCAGAAAGGGAGAACAACATGGTTAGCCGCATCATTCTGTTATCAACCGTCCTCCTGGGCCCGGTCCTCGGCCTCGGGCAATCCATTCCGGGGACCGTCGATGACGCTCGGATGAAGGCCGTTCTCGAACCCATCCGGGAGAAACACAAGATTCCGGCCCTGGCCGCGGCCCTGGTGACCGGCCAAGGCCTGGAAGCCGCCGGGGCCGTCGGCGTCCGCAAAGCCGGCACGGACATTCCCGTCACGATCGAAGACCTTTGGCATCTCGGCTCGGATACAAAGGCCATGACGGCCGCCATGATCGGGGCCCTGGTCGAACGTGGGATCCTGAAATGGGATGCCGCTCCGGCCGACCTTTTCCCCGACCTTCCGGAGTCGGCTTCGGCGGCCATGAAGAAGGCGACCCTGCTCCATCTTCTGGCTCACCGGGCCGGACTTCCGGGGAATCTCCCCTGGGGTTTAATCCGGCGCACCGAAACGATTCGGGGTCAGCGTCTGGCGGCGATCAAGGCCGCCGGCGGCTTGAAGATCGCCGTCGATTTACCGGCTCCGTTCCTTTATTCCAACCTCGGATTCGTGATCGCCGGGGCGATGGCCGAGAAAGCGGTCGACGCGTCCTGGGAAGACCTGATGAGGTCCTATCTTTTCGAACCGCTCGGGATGACCGGGGCCGGGTTCGGAGGAACGGGAACGCCTGGACAAATCGACCAGCCCTGGCCGCATTTCGAAAACGGAAAACCGACGGAAACAAACGGTCCCGACACGGATAATCCCCCTGTGATCGGCCCGGCCGGCACAATCCACTGCCGCTTGTCCGACTGGGCGAAGTTCATTGCCGACCAGCTCCGGGGCGCGCGCGGAGAGCCGGCCCTGTTGAAGGCTGAAACATACCGGCGGCTGCACACGCCGCCTTTTTCCGGACCGTACGCCCTCGGTTGGGCCTCCGTCGATCTCGACTGGGCCGGCGGACGGACCTTGACCCATGACGGCAGCAACAGCATGAACTACTGCTCGGCCCATGTGGTTCCGGAGAACAATTACGCCGTTCTCGTTGTCACCAACCAGGGCGGCGAAGCCGCCCGATCGGCCTGCGGCGAGGCCTCCAGGGAGATCGTTCGGATATTCCGAAACGTCAAATAGCCTTTATTTCGTCACCCGAACCAGGATGACGCCTCGGGGATTGACCCTGGCGGCGTATGTATCCCTGAAATTCCCCAGATTTTTCTGCCGCCACAGGTCGCGGACTCCGGCCTTCCCGGAAAATCCCAGGTCCCGGAAGGAAATGGAAACGTCCTTGGGAGTGACGCCGAGATTGAACAGGCCGACCGCCCTCGAACCGTCTTCCAGCTCCTTGACCATGACCATCTCGTCGGGGGTCTTGCGAATGATCCGGCCCTGTTTTCCCAGCGCGTCCTGGTCGATCTCGATCACCTCGTTGTTGCACAGGATGTTCAACGTGAAGTCGTCGAGCTTGCTCATGTCTCCGGAGAAGATCAAGGGGGCGGCCATCAGGCACCACATCGACATGTAGGTGTACTGCTCGTCCCCGGTCAGGGGAGTCGGACGCTGTTCGCCGGTGTTGCCGACCCAGCCGATCAGGATGTAGTCCGGGTCGTTCCATTGCCCGGGTTTGGCCTGGGCGAAGTGTCCGGCATTCGACAAACCGATTTTCAGGAATCCGGGCAGGGTATCCGAGGCCTCGTTTCCGAGGTCGCCCGTCGTCCGCCAGCAGTTGCCGCCCACGCTCCCGCCCCACTCCCAGACGTTGCTCATCCCGTACTGGCAAAGGTTGTAGACGATGTCGCGGCTCTGTTTTTTCAGGATGTCGCCCATCAGCTTGTACGGCTTCATGGCTTTTTCCCGGTCCTCCCCGGCCGCCGTGTCGCCGTATGAACACCAGTCGTACTTGAGGAAGTCGAAGCCCCATGCGGCGAACGTCGACGCGTCGAGCTCCTCGTAACCCTGGGATCCGACATAGCCGGCGCAGGTCCAAGGGCCGGGGGACGTGTACAGCCCTGCCCGGAGTCCCTTGCCGTGGATGAAATCGACCATGCCCTTGATGTCGGGAAACTTGGCGTTCGGGAGAATCACGCCTTTCCCGTCACGGTAAGGCGTTTCACCCTTTTTTTTCATCCAGCAGTCGTCGATGTTCACGTACATGTAGCCGTAATCGGCCATGCCGGAGGCGATCATCGTCTCGGCCGCCTCGCGCATATGCTTCTCGGTGATCCCTTCGTAATGGATGTACCAGTCGTTCCAACCCATCGGCGGAGTCAGGGCCAGGGTGTCGCCGACGACCAGAACAAATTCCCTCTCGGCCGAGCCCTTGTCGTTTCGGGCGGCAAAGGTCATCGGGTACCGGCCGGCCGCCGCCGGGGCGGTCCCGGTGATGATCCCGGACGCCGCATCGACGGCCAAGCCGCCGGGCAGGCCCTTCACGGCGAACGAAATCGGCCGTTCGCCGGTGCAGGGAATCCGGTAGAGAAACGGCCGGCCGGGCCGGACGCCGAACACCTTCGGGCCGTTGATGTTCGGCTCCGGGCCGGGCTTCGGCGTCAGGATGACCTTCGACCGGTCGGCGGCCTGGGGAGCCGCGGCCGGGGAGGCAACCGAAAGGACCGAAAAGGCGCCCATGAGAGCCGCCGTCAGAATCCATCGTTTGTTCATCGTTTCTCCTTCATCAAGCGGTCCGCTCCCGCTCGATCTGTTCCAGCGTTTTTCCCTTTGTTTCCCGAAGAAAGGCGGCCATCATGACCAGGCCGAAGGCGCAAATGCCGGCATAGATCCAGAAGGTCGAGGACGTTCCCACAATCGTTTTTAAAATCGGAAAGGTGTAGGTCAGGATGAAACAGGCCAGCCACAGGGACCCGACCGCGACCGACATGGCCGCTCCGCGGATGCGGTTGGGGAAAATTTCGGAGATGAGAACCCAGGTGACCGGGGCCAAGGACATGGCATACGTCGCGATCGCCGCCAGGACCAGGGCCAGGAAAAGATATGGAGAGAGGGCCGAACCGGCCTCCTTGAGGCGGTAGGCCCAGCCGATCGCCAGATAGATCGCGGCCAGGCCTCCGAAGCCGAAGATCATCAGCGGCTTCCGGCCGAGCCGGTCGACCAGGAAGAGGGCCACGAAGGTGAAAAGGAAGTTGACTGAACCGGTGGCGACGATGCTCGTCAGCGTGTCGTTCATGTCGAAGCCGGCCCGGGTGAAGATCTCGCCGGCATAGTTGAAGATCACATTGATCCCGGAAAACTGCTGAAGCACGGCCAGCAGGCAGCCGAACAGGAGAATCGGGGTCATCCGCCGGGAGAACAGCTCGCGGAACCGGGCTTTTTCGGCATCGCCGCCCAGGGTGGCCTTGATCTCCCCCGCCGCCCGAAGGGCATAGCCCTCACCGCCCATCCGGCTCAAGACCTCGAGGGCGCGCGCCTCCCGGCCCGCCTTCGACAGCCAGCGCGGGCTTTCCGGGACAAAAAAAGAGCCGGCCAGGAAGACCGCGGCCGGGACGGCGCAGGCGGCGAACATCCAGCGCCATCCCGTCGTCGCGTTCCAGGACAGGGCGAACTGCTCGGGAGACAGGCCGGCCGGAACCGGCCGGGCGATGAGCCAGTTTGCGAACTGGGCGGCCAGGATCCCGATCACGATCGTCAGCTGGTTCACGGCCACCAACAGTCCCCTTTTTTCCGCCGGGGCCACCTCGGAGATGTACATCGGAGAAACCGCCGAAGCAAGGCCGATGCTGAGTCCGCCGAGAATCCGCCAGGCGATGAAGCCGCCGAAGGTCCCGACGAAGGCAATGCCGAGCGAGGAGACGACAAAATTGGCCGCCGCGGCGATCAGGACCGGCTTGCGGCCGAACCGGTCGCTGAGCGTTCCGGCCAGCAACGCTCCGGCCAGGCAGCCGAGCAGGGCGCAGCTCTGGGCCCACCCCACCGGGGAAAGGGCGTTGGCCCAGATTCGCTGCCCGACCGTCGCGTCCGCGGCGACGATCGCGGCCGTATCCGTCAGCCGAAAAAACGCCTCGTAGAATTTCGCCGCCCCGCCGATCACGACCCAGTCGTAGCCGAAGAGGAGACCTCCCAGCGCGGCCACGGCCGAAATCGTCCAGACATATTTCATATTCAGGCCGGTCGGGGCCTTGTTCCCGTCCGATTGGGGAGCCTCCGCGATCATCAAGCGGACCCTGACCGGAATTTCCGGACTGTTTCGAACAGGGCCATCAGGTTGTCCAACGGCGTGCCGGCGACAACATTATGGATCGCGTTGAAGACATACCCGCCTCCCTCGCCGAAGATCCGAACCCGCTCTTCGACTTCGGCCCGGACCTGGTCCGGTGTGCCGAAGGGAAGGGTTTTCTGTGTGTCCACGCCCCCGCCCCAGAACACGATTCGGCTTCCATACTTTTTCTTGAGCTCGGCCGGGTCCATGCCGGCGGCCGAACACTGGACGGGATTGAGAATGTCGAAACCGGCTTCGATGACCGCCGGCAGGAGCGGCTCGATTCCGCCGCAGCAGTGCATGAACGTCTTCCAGCCGGTGTTCTCGTGAATCCAGCCGTTGACCTTTTGCTGATAAGGCAGAAAAAGGTCCCGGTACTGCCGGACCGAGCAGAACGGCCCGTTCTGCGCGCCGAAATCCGTCCCGTTGGTCTGGATGATGGAAATCCGTTCGCCGACGGCCCGGTGGAGCTTCTTGAGGTTCTCCACCGCGATCTCGGCCTGGCGGGCGAACACGCTCTTGATGTACTCCGGCCGAAGGACCAGGCTGACGTACCATTCCTCGATGTCCCGAATGCCCCGGGGGTTTTTGAGCGAGACGCCCGGGACAAGGGCGATGTCGCCGAACGTCAGGCCGCCGAAGGTGCAAAAGAGAGCCTTGTCTGTTCCGGCATGAAGCCGGCCGGCTTCATGCCGAAGGTGCTCGATCTCCGCATCGGAAACCGGACCGAATTCCTCCAGGTTGTCCCTGAAGTCCAGGCGCGCTTCGTCCAGGGGCTCCTGGCGGATGACCGCGTCGAAAAAATGGCCGCCGGCCGGCATCCGGCCGCTGGGCGGAATGGTCCTGTCGCCGCCGGGATACTGGAAGAGATCGCCGTTGTCAGCATAAGCCGTGTTGAAGTCGATCGGGACGAGAACCGGAGTGCCGTCGGCCAGCCGCCACTCCTTGAAGTCGACGGACGGGTAACCGAACATCGTCCCTGTCCCGGCCAGGGAGACGGTGTCCGAGCCGATCCACTCGCAAAGGTCGGGCTCGATTTCACCGAGCATCTGGTAGACTTCAACGACTTTCACCGGCGTCCCCGGCGGATCCAGGCCGAGCCGCTGCCGGAGCTTGTAGACCAGGCTTACGGCGATGCCCGTCTGGAATCCGCCGCCGAAATCGCAGGGAAGGATGTCGGGCGGACGGTGAGAGAGGGCGGCCGAGATCCGCTCCCGGGAATTCATAGCCGCAGTTTATTCTTGCTCCGCCGGCCTGTCAATTTTCCGGGGATTCTGTTTCATCTCTTCCGGCCGGGGAGAGAACCCGCGGGAATCATCCTGGAAATCATCCGTCAACCCCGATTCGGAATGCGTTTCTTGAGACGGAGAATGCGCCCATACGAACGCTCGATCCGGGCGATGGAAATCGTTCCATCCGTCGCGGCTTCTTTCAGGATTCCGGCGGCGGTCCGGGCGATCTCGGGGTCGAAGACGGAATTGTTGGCGAACGTCAGGATATCCACGCCGGCGTTCACCGCCCGGAGGATCGCCTCCTTCAGGCCGAAGTTGGCCGAGACGGCTTTCATCTGCATATCGTCGGAGA
>JAFGEN010000160.1 GCA_016931595.1 Candidatus Aminicenantota bacterium
GATGACCGAAGACAGGCGTACCTGGGTCCGTCTGGCGCGGATTTCCGCAGCCATCGGCCGGGAAACCCTCGACCGGGGAGGGGTTTTGATTCACGGCGGCTTGGCCGCGACTCCCCTCTCCCCGGCAGGACGCAATTTCGATTCCCCCGGCGGAAGCCGAGGCGGCGCCGGAATTCTCCTGGCCGGGCGCTCGGGAGTCGGAAAGTCCACGGCCTCCCGCCGCCTTCCTCCTCCTTGGCGTTCCCTCTGCGACGACGTCACCCTGGTCGTCCGCGACGAGGCCGGCCGCTACTGGGCCCATCCGTTTCCCACTTGGAGCCGGTTTTTCGGAGAGGAAGCCGGCGACGGAAGCGACACGTGGGACCTCCAAGAGACCGTTCCGCTGAATGCAATATTCGTTTTGGAGCAGGGGCCGGACGACCGGGCCGAACCAATCGGCGGCGGCCACACCCTTGCCCTGCTTTCGGAGCTGGCCAACCAGGCCACAAACCGTTTTTCGACCGGCTGTCCGATCGAGGCAATCGCCGCGTTCCACCTGGCCCGATACCATAACCTCTGCGCCCTGGTTCGGGCCGTTCCGGCCCACCTGCTCCATGTCAGCCTCACGGGCGCGTTCTGGGGCGAGGTCGCCCGGGTGCTCTACCCCACTGTTTGACTTCGCCATCCCGGCTTGATACATTCGTCGAGGGACCCGCGCCGCAGAACGAGATGGATTCCGGACCGGGAAATCCCGGATTGCTTTTATGCCGAAAACCAACTGGTTCACATATCTGAAGCGCGGACTCCGCCGCGATCCGGCCAAAGACGCCATCGGCGACAAGTCGGGATATTCCGGCGGCCGGGACAATCTCCGGTTCCTCAAACCGTTCCTCGTCCGTCACTGGCGCAAGGGGATCCTCGGCGCCCTGCTTCTCCTGTTCTCCAACTTTCTCGGCTTTCCCATGCCCCTGATCAACCGGTTCCTGATCGACGACGGCATCCTGGGCAAGGACATCGGGAACCTGGCCGCGGCCATCGGGGCCATGGCCGGCCTGGGGGTCATCACCGTCCTGATCGGACTTCTTCAAAACTGGTTTTTCATCCGCTTCGAGCAGGACATCATCCTGGACATTCAACAGGACCTGCTCCGCCACACCCTCCGCCTGCCCAAGTCTTTTTTCGACGAGCAGGACGTCGGCTACCTCATTTCCCGGCTCTCCAACGACGTCTCCGGGATCCGCTGGTTTTTCTCCAGCACGATCGTCCAGATCGCCAGTTCCACGGTGAACCTCCTCGGCGGAGTCGTCCTCCTGTTCTACCTGGAATGGAGGCTGGCGATCGTGGTCATGGCGATGCTGCCGGCCCTGCTTCTCTGGACAAAATTTTTCGCCCCGAGGATGCGGACGCTGAGCCACCGGAGCATGGAACAGCGGTCCAACGTCATGCGCCGGATGCAAGAGTCGCTGGCCTCGACTTCGCTGATCAAATCGTTCGCCTCCGAAGACCGTGAAGTCGGCCGGGTGACCGAGGCGATCAGCTCTTCGTTCGACATCTCGCTGGAACAGACGGCCGTCGGCGCGGTCGCCGGCGTCTCCCTGGGATTCGTCAACAGCGTCTCCAACTACGTCATCCTGGCGGTCGGAGCGCTATTTGTCATCAAGGGGCAATGGACCCTGGGCTCGCTCCTGGCCTTCAGGTCTTATGTCGGCTTCGTCTACGGCCCGGCCAAATTCCTGGCCAACGTCAACCTCCAGTGGCAAGGGGCCATGGCCGCCCTCGAACGCGTCTCCGCACTCTACAAAATCGTCCCCGAGGAAACCGGGGTCGGTCTCCCGGCCGAACATCTCCGGGGAGAAGTCGAATTCAAGGACGTCTCCTTCGCCTATTCGGGCGGCCCCCCGGTCCTCCGTGATGTGACCTTCCGGGCGGAACCGGGCCAGCAGATCGCCATCGTCGGGCCGAGCGGCGTGGGCAAGACCACCCTGGTCAGTTTGCTCCTCCGGTTCTATCAGCCCTGCTCGGGGGAGATCTGGTTTGACGGCCTCCCGGCCTCCGGCTACGAGTTGAAATCGCTCCGAAGGCGGATCGGGTACGTCTCCCAGACGACATCGCTTCTCTCCGGGACGATTCTCGACAACCTCCGGTATGGGGACCCGGAGGCGTCGCTTGAAGACGCGGAGCGGGCCTGCCGGACGGCCGGAATCCACAACTTTATCGCCGGCCTCCCCCAGGGATACGATTCGCCGGTCGGCGAGCGGGGGGTTAATTTCTCGGAAGGTCAGAAACAGCGGCTGTCGCTGGCCCGGGCCCTGGTCAAGGACCCGGACATCCTCATCCTGGACGAGCCCACGGCTTCGCTCGACAGCCTGACCGAGCGCTCGATCTTCGACGCCCTCCCCGAGGTGGTCCGGGGAAAGACGTTGTTCGTGGTCGCCCATCGGCTATCCACGGTCCAGGACTCCGAGGCGATCCTCCTATTGAACGAAAACCGCCTGGTGGCCGTGGGGACGCACGCCGAGCTGATGGAAACCAGCGGCTTCTATCGAACCCTGGTCGAAAACCAGCAGATCAACTGAACAAAGGCCCCGACCGGCCCCGGCAAGGACAC
>JAFGEN010000161.1 GCA_016931595.1 Candidatus Aminicenantota bacterium
TCGAAATACCGGGTCTGGTAGATCTTGTGCTCGGTCAGGCGGCCCGTTTCCGGCCTCTTCCCCACCCCGAATTTGCCGGTTAAAAAACCCCCGCCAAGCGGGCTATAGGGAATGACGCCCAGGCCCTCGGCTTCGGCCATCGGGAGAATCTCCGCTTCGGCCTGGCGCTTGAGGAGGTTGTACATCGGCTGGATCACCGCCGGGGCCGACCAACCGTGAAGGGCCGAAATCCCAAGGGCCTTTTCGACCTGCCAGGCGGCGAAATTGCTCAGCCCGGGAAAAAGGATCTTGCCTTGCCGGACGAAGTCGTCGAGCACCCTGAGCGTCTCCTCCAAGGGCGTTCTCTCATCGAACCGGTGGATGAAGTAAACCTCGATTCGGTCCGTCTGAAGGCGCCGGAGACTGGCCTCGACCGCGAGCCGGAGATGGAGCCGCGAGGCTCCCTGGGCGTTGGGGTCCGGCCCGGTCGGGAAAAAACCCTTGCTGGTGATGACGACCTCGTCTCGGCAGTCCCGGATGAGACGACCCAGGATCTCCTCGGCCCGGCCGGCTTGGTACATATCTGCGCAGTCGAAAAAGTTGATCCCGGCTTCACGGCAGGCCCGGAAAATCTCCCCGGAAGCGGTCTCGTCGGCCTCCTTGCCGAAGGTCATCGTCCCGAAACAGAGGGGTGAGACGCGGACTCCCGTCCGGCCCAGGTATCCGTATTTCATGGCTAATCGATCTGGATCGGGAGGATGGTCAAGGTCAGTGTCTTTTCATCCGCCGCGTAAGTCAACTGGACGGCCCTTCGTTCCATCTGGAGCTGGGTGAATTTCCCCTGGGGGAGATCCGAGGCGATCGCCTGCGTCCATCCGTCGTTTTTCAACTCCTCGATATAGGCGTCCACATCCGCGGCTTCCACTCCGTCGATGACGATAATCCAGCTTTTACCCATCGGGGTTTCGGAATTGGATGTCCCCCGAATGGATCCCGGTCGAAACCGGGAGATCTCTTCGGGAATATCGGCCGGCCAGACTCCGCCGCCGAGGGTGATCGTTCCCCCGCCATCCGGGGTCTTGATGTCGATCCGGCCGCTTTTGAGGTCGACCTGCGCATTGCCCTCGGTGGCTTGGGCGACCATGTCGGACAATTTCTTCTCGGCCGCCTGCTCCGCGGTCTCTTCCGCCGTCTTGCTCTTGCAGCCGGTTCCGATCACGAGGCCGGCGGCCAGCACCAGGATCGCCCCTACGGATTTTGCGACACCGCATCGATGGATGTTCATATTGCTCTCCTCTCACTCTTTCTTTCTATTTTATTCCAACCCCGCGGAAATTCAACTCCCGCGGCTTGACTTGGCCGGGACTTCCCTTATAGGATGAAAGCATGGGTTCGGATCGAACGAGAAGGAGTCTGCGATGAGGAAAACGTTTTGCCTGCTCTGCATCCTGGGCCTGTCCGTCGCTGCCGCCGCTCAACCGGCTGAATTCAAGGCCCCCCAACCGGTCTTTGTCTCGTCCTGCGGCCAAAGCATGGCCCCGACGATGATGAAGGTCATCCTCCAGAAAGCCGGGCTGACCTACTCGATCGAACCGCTGGCGACCGCGGCCGAACTGAAGGCAGCCGGGGCGAAAACGCTCATCGTCACCATGGGCGCCAGCCTGAAGGGCATGGGCGCGGCCGGGATCGCGATCGACAACGAGCTCACCCGGGTCGCCGCCCTGATCGCCGAGGCCCGAAAAATGAAGCTCACAGTCATCGGGGCCCACATCGAAGGGATGAAGCGCCGGGCCCAGGGTGCCGACGGAGGCGATACAACCGATGAGCAGTCCATCGACGCCGTCGCCCCGCTCTGCGACGCTCTGATCGTTCTGAAGGAAGGGAACTCGGACAACCGGTTCTCGACAATCGCCAAGGCCAAGAACATCCCCTTGATCGAGGTCGATAAAAACCTGGACCTGGTCGCCCGGCTGGAAAAAATCTTTAAATAACGGCCGGCCCCGCTCTCACTTTTTTCCGATCTTCACATAACCCGCCTTCTCCAGCAGGAGCATGTAGTTCTCAACATCCTGAAGCCGGACCGTCCCCCGCCCGACCGAGATAAAATCCCTGATCCGGAGAATGCTCCGCTTCCCGTCGACGGCGTTTCTGACATCGCCTTCGGCCCGGCCGAGGCTGACCGGCGGGGCGTCCTTAATGTCCCTCCGCTTGGCCGCAAACGCCTGGTCGTCAAATAAGCCCTTCCAGGCCTCCGTCCGCCGGGGAACGAGCTGATCGAGACGGGATTCCTCTGCCGTGAGGACAATTTTTTGAGGAGCCAGGCCGGCCGCGGAGCAGCGGTCCCGGTACAATGCCTCCAGGGCGGCCGCCGTCGGACGGCGGAGGGCGGACAAGACGCTCTTCCTGGCTTGGAGAAGGGCCTCCAGCCGTCCCTTGTCCTCTCTGAAGAAGAAGCGGACCGAATCCAGCGTTTCCTCTTCCCGAACGAGGTTCATCGCCGCGTGCAGATCGGCGGACCGGTAGGCCTCGTGCAGCCGGTTGGGCGCGGCTTGACGGATCATCCGTTCGGCCTTGATTTTTTCCCGGCCGAACCGCTCCAGGCCCCGTCCGCCGACCTCGGCCAGCAGGATTTCGGCCTCGGCCGGACCGGCCCCAGCCATGAACACGGCCGACGCCGCGCCGATGACCACGGCCCGCTTGAGCTGGGTGGCGTCGGCTTTATCCGGAGTGTCGCCGCTGGTGTGGTACCACTGGTCGGGCCAGACGACCAGCAGAACCGCCGGGATGCCGGCTCCGGCGAAAACGACATGGTCCGAACCTCCGGAATATGGGTCGATCACGTAATAAAACGGCTCCCGGTTTCCCATCGCCCCCCAAATCGGCAGGTAGGCCTCGTTTCGTTCGTTGTTCCGCTGGGTCGTCCCGACCCATTCAAAAAACGCGGCCATAACATCGTTGAAGTAGGACGGCAGAATCCAGGGAGACTGGACCAGCTCGAACAGGCTCTGGTTCTTGATCAGGCCCTCGCCGACCATATCCTGGTTGATGTTGGCGAAAAAGCGGGCCCCGATGTCCGGGTGCATCCGGAGATAGGATTGCGTGCCCGAGATTTCCGGAATCCAGATGAACCGGACCGAGCGTTTCAGCGGCGGGATCTTCCCTTCGTCGATCAGCTTGCGAAGGGTCCGGGCAGTCTCCAGGATCGAGACGCAGCCGGAGATGTTGTCGTTGGCCCCCTGCTTGGCGTAGCCCTCAAAGACGTGGGCGGAGAAGACCAATTCTTCCCCGGTGTACTCCGTCCCGGGAATGAGGGCTTCGACCATCTGGTCCTTGTGCGGGACCATGGACGTCCTGGCCCAGGCCCGGACCTCGATCCCAATGCCCCGCTCGAGCAAATCGCGAAGGTCGTTGCCCCGCCGGACGGAGACGCTGAAGGCGATCGATTTCTTCATCCCCTCGGCCGAGCTGATCGACGTCCAGGGAACCTGGTCGGGGTCGAATTCGGGATGGCTGCCGCCGAAGGATACGATGCCCGCGGCGCCCAGCTTCTCAACGGCGATCCTCTGGGCGGCTCCCGGCGAGCCGTTGACCAGGACGATCTTGCCCTTGACGTCCTTGCCCTCATAGTATCGCTCCTGGTTTCCCGGCCCGACGTAGACGAGTTCGGCCGTCACGTCCATGGTCGAGCTGCCCGAGCACAGCGAGGCGGCGATTTCCTTGAGGTCGGCGATTTTCCTGAGTGTGGGCTTGACGATCCAGAGCTCGCCCGCCTCGGCGTCCCAGGTCAGGGGGCTTCGAGTCGGAAGGTCGATGATCCGGCAATCCGTGATCCCGTATTCCTTCAAACGATCGATCAGGAACTTCGGTTCGAAATATCCCTCCGAGTATTCGGCGGGCGGGCGGTTCCGGTTGACGCCGGCGATGAGGATCTCGTTTTGCAGAGCCAGGTCACCCGAGGCCTCGTTGATGATATGTCGGAGGACCTCCAGGGGCAGGAGCGTCGGCGGAATCCCCTCGGCCGGCTGGGCCGAGGCAAACGGCGCGGCGAGGCCGAGAAAAGAAGCGACCGCCAGGAACGGAGCGACGAAACGTTTCATGAAATCCTCCTCGCGCAAGAGACGTACAGATGACGTATTGTACGCCGATCGGGTTCGAAACGGAACGCCGCCGAGCCGTCCGCCCGACGGGCTCATCTCCGGCTTTGGTGGCCCGGGGATTCCGCGAGAGCCCGGATTCGTGTAAGATATGTTGCTCTTGATAAAGGAGCTCTCATGAGCATGCCCGAAACGGCGGCCCTCGTCCTGGGGGCGATGGTCGCCGCGTATATCCTGGCCAAGATCCTGAAAGTTTCGACGGAGCTGTCCATGCTCGCCGCCGCCCTGGTCGGAGCCGCGGTTGGCGGGGCCGGTTTCCCGGTTCGCCACATCGTCGAAGGGGCGTTCACCTACCTCGACATCTGCCTGATCTTCATCACCGCGACCCTGTTCATGAACCTTCTCAAGGAGTCGGGAGGAGTGGCCTTCGTCATCCGGCGGGTCCTGACCCGGTTTCACCGCCGAAAAGCGCTCCTCTTCGTCATGCTCGCCCTCCTTCTCCTCATCCCCGGTGCCCTGACCGGGGCAGGCAGCGTGACCGTCCTGATCACCGGAAGCCTGGTGGCAACGGTCCTGGGCTACATGAACATCCCCAGGGCTCGGGCCGCGGCCATCATCTTCATCATCGCCGGTCTCAGCGCCGCCGCCCCGCCCGTCAGTCTCTGGGCCATGTTGACGGCCGCCGGCGTGAACATGCCGTACGTCGGGTTTTTCCTCCCCCTGCTGGTCCCCTGCGTCCTACTGGCCCTGGCGACGATTTTCATCCTCAGCCGGGGCGCCAAGCCGGCCGACCTGGAAGCGGCTCTCCGCGAGCTGCCGGAGGCTCCGCCCAAGATGAACTGGCTCAAGGTCGCCGCGCCGTTCGCCTTGTTTTTCGCCCTCATCCTGGCCGGCCGCATGTTTCCCTTCGGCTTTCCGATCCTCGGTCTGCCCTTGATGTTCGCCGCCGCGGCCGTCGTCACGATGCTTCTCTCGCCGGTTAAAATCCCCTTCCTGGATGTCGCCGGCCGGACCGTTCATCAGCTTTTGCCGCTGGTCGGCACCCTGACCTGTGTGGGCATCCTGGTTCAAATCATGACCCTGACCGGGGCTCGCGGCCTGATCGCCATCACCGTCGTCACCCTTCCGGTGACGGTCGTCATCCTGACCCTGTTCCTGACGCTTCCCATCTCCGAAGCGGTCCTGATGTGGGGAGCGGCCCCGGTCCTGGGCGTCCCCCTGGTCCTGCTATTCAACACGATCAACCTGAATCCCATCGTCGCCCTGGCCGGAATGAGCGTCATCTGGCCCCTCGGCGACGCAATCCCGCCGACGGCGATCATCGGCCGCTTAACGGTCGACACCATCGGAATGAAGGAACCGTACGGCAAGTTCCTCAAGGCTTGCCTCGTTCCGGCCCTCCTCATCATCCTGGCCGGAACCTTAATGGTCTTTTTCAGCAAACAGCTCGCCTTTTTGACGGTGCTGTAAGGACGGAGCCATGATCGTCACCATCTTGTATTATCTGCTCGTCGCCTTCGTCGCCTTCCTGGTCATCCGGAACCTCCTCAAAAGCCGGGAATGGCAGGAGGAGGCGCTGTACGTCGTCTTCCTGATTCCCCTGCTCCTCCGCCTTCTGCGGTTGAAATGAGAGGCCGGCCATGACCCGAAAATTTGTCATCATCGTCCTGGGAGCGGCCTTGGCCGTGTTCGCCGGGTTGGATTTTTACCGCAGCCGGCATCTCCGTGAGCCGGTCGTCGCCGGCCCCGGGGTCGCCCGGGTGAAGACGCTCGGCGACTATTTCTCGAAGGTCAAGGGTACGGTGAACGACTGCAACGTCTATATTCTCGAAGGGGCCCAACCCGGCGGGGCGGTCCTGGTCCTGGGCGGGACGCACCCGGAAGAGCCGGCCACCCGTCTCGTGTCCTGGATTCTGGCTGAAAACGGCATTCTCGAGCAGGGACGGCTCTTCGTGGTTTGCTCGGCCAATCGAAGCGCTTCAACAGTCACCCGGCCCAGCGGCGCTTATCCTGATTCATTTTCCATTCCGACGACCTGGGGCGGTCAGACTTTCCGGATGGGCGACCGCTGGTCAAACCCTCTCGACCAGTGGCCCGACCCCGAAGTCTATATCCACTACCCGACCGGACAGAACCTGGCCTACATGGACGGCCGCAACCTCAACCGGACCTGGCCCGGCCGGCCCGGCGGGACCCTCACTGAAAAGACGACCCATGCGTTCATGGAGCTGATCCGAACAGAAAAAATCGACTTTGTCATCGACCTTCACGAAGCCGAGCTCCAATACCCCGTCATCAGCACCATCGTCGCCCACCCGAAGGGACAGGACCTGGCCGCCATGGCCTCCATGGTTCTGTCCGGCGAGGAGTTCAAAATCGGCGTCGAATCCTCGCCCGAGGCCCTCCGCGGCCTCTCCCACCGGGAAATCGGAGATCATTCCGACGCCTTCACCCTCCTGTTCGAGGCGCCTGAACCGTTCCTCGACGCGACCCGGGGGAGGACCGACGCGAAGCTCCTGCTCGAGGGCAAGGACGATTTCGTCGTTCGGGCCGGAAAGCGCGGCCTGCTGTTTGAAACCATCGACAAAAACGGCTGGCCGATCGACGTCCGGGTCGGCCGCCACACCTCGACCATCCTCACGGTCCTGGACCTCTGGACGCTCGACCATCCCGACAGGGGCGTCATCCTGAAAAACGTCCCCCGGTACGCCGAGGTCATCGAAAAGGGAACAGGCGCCTTTCTCAAGGATCCGGCTTCAGCTGAATCCAAGACGATTCACTACGAGTGAAAACGATCCTGATTCTCTGTGTCAGCGGGGCCCTTGGGACTCTGGCTCGATATTCCCTCTCCGGGCTGGTTTACCGGCTCTTCGGCTCACGCTTTCCCTACGGGACGATGGCCGTCAACCTTCTCGGGTGCCTGGTTCTGGGTTTCCTGGCCGCCCTGGCCGAGGTCCGGCTGACCCTGACGCCTCAGGCCCGCCTGTTCCTCATGATCGGCTTCTGCGGCGCA
>JAFGEN010000162.1 GCA_016931595.1 Candidatus Aminicenantota bacterium
ACGAGGAGAACTTCAAGAACCTCTTCAAGTACTCGCCCCTCCACAACATCAAGCCCGGCGTGGCCTACCCGGCGACCCTGGTGACGACGGCCGACCACGACGACCGGGTTGTCCCGGCCCATTCTTTCAAGTTCATCGCCGAACTTCAGAAAAACCACGTCGGCCCGGCCCCGGTCCTGATCCGGATCGAGACCAGGAGCGGCCATGGTTCGTCCAACCTGACCAAGGCCATCGAGTCGACGGCCGACGTCTTTTCCTTCTTCCTCTATAACGTGGGGGCGAAGGTCGTTTATTAAGGCGCGGCCTGTGAAAATGAAGGCGAAGGAAACTCAGGATTTATTTGAGAATTTCCTGAGAATGATGCGCGCCTTGGGTGAGGAGAAGGTTGATTATGTCCTGATCGGCGGCTTTGCCGTCATTCTTCATGGTTTGGCCAGATTGACCTCCGATATCGATCTTTTTATCAAACCGGATGAGGAGAATCTGCAACGGCTCAAAAGGGCGATTAAAGCGGTTTTCCCCGATGACCCGGAGATTGATGCCATTGCTTTGAAAGATTTGAACGAATATGCGGTCATCCGTTTCGGCACGACCTCCGATTTTTATATCGATATTATCGCTTCTATCGGCAAGATGTTTCGCTATGAGGATCTCCAGTTCGAGATCCGCGATGTTGAAGGGGTAGCGGTTCGTATTGCCACGCCCGAGACACTTTTTAAAATGGAAAAGGACACGGTTCGGCCTGAGGACAAGCGCGACGCTTGGTTTTTGTCCGAGTTGATCGCCAAAAAATCCGGAAAATAAAATAATGGGCGTGCGAAAATTCCTCAACTTTGAAGATGCCGAAAAAGCCCTCTGGGAATTCCAGCCCGATCCGGCCTATTACCGCCGTGTCGCCTCCCTGTGGCGTGCCGCCCATCGCCTCTGCCCCCGGCGGCATGTACAGAGGGGGATTGTGCGTTTTCACACATTGGCAGAGATGAATCAAGCCGATGCCAAGGAATCGGTTGGACTTTAGCCGAGCGTTCTGCGGATCAGTTCCGAAACGGGGAAAAATCGAACCCTTGGTAAAGGGCCGGGTGAACGAAATCGTTTCAGGTCTGAAGCTCGTTTTTGAGCCCCGGTCGCTCTGAGGACGTCGCCTTGCTCAGCGGTGGAAGCTCTGGCCGATGAAGGCCAGGCCGTCGATGATGCCCGTCCGCCAGTAGGACCAGCTGTGGCCGCCGTCGCGGACCCGGAACTCGTGGGAGATCTTGCGCTCGAGCATCGCCTGGTGAAGAGCCATGTTCCCGGCAATGAGAAAGTCATCGTCCCCGCAATCGATGTAGTACCGGACCTTGCGGAGCTCGTCGACCGGAAGCGTTTGGGCCAGGCTCAGGGGGTTGAGTTTATGGAAGGTCTCGGAGGCCTTTCCCTCCGGCCGGGGTCCGAACAGCGGGCCGAACATTCGGTCGTACCGGTCGTCCGGCGTTTTCACGATTTCCTCTTCGGTCCAGACGGCGGCGCTATATGCGGCGCAGGCGGCGAAAAGCTCCCGGTGGCGCATGGCGTTGGTCAGGGCGCCCCAGCCGCCCATCGACAGGCCGGCGATGCCGCGAAACTCCTTCTTCGGCCGGGTCCGGAACGTCGCGTCGATATGAGGGATGAATTCCTGCACGAAGCAATCGTCGAACCTGGCTTTCCCCTCGATGTCGTTGACGTACCAGGTCACCCCGCCGTCGGGCATGACGATGATCATCGGAGGGATCAGGCGCTCGGCGATGGCCCGGTCGGCCGCTTCCTTGATCTCGCCGAACTGGACCCAGCCGGACTCGTCGTCGGAGTACCCGTGAAGCAGGTAGACGACGGGATAGCGGCGCTCCGAGGCCGCGTAATCCGGCGGGAGGTAGACGGCGTAATTCACGTTCCGGCCCATGACGGCGCTTTTGAGAGACAGTCCCTCGCGGATCCGGCCGGGGGCGAATGATGTCGGCGATGTTTGGGCCGAAAAAAGAGCGGTCCCGGCCGCGGCCGCCAGGAGAGCGGCCAAGACGAAGAGTCTTTTCCTCTGGGATGTTGCGGTTTTCATTTCGGCCTCCTTTTTCGTCCCAAATCCGGCGCCAATTGAAATCGACCGGAAAACCCGGCCGGAACGTTATATAGTCCGCGCCCGGCACCGATGTCAAATCAAGGTTGCCCGTGTGTCAACGCAAAGTGAAAATGTCCGGTTCTCTGCAAAGTCAAAATGTCCGGTTGGGCCGAGGGCGGCCCCAGGCCGGGCGAAACCTCGTCCGCCGGTTAGGAATTCCTGAGGCGGGTTCTGGAAAAATGAAGCGCGTTCTGAAACGCGGCGCGTGTTGACAGAATCTTTTCGGGCGGACTATGCTGGGACGGAGCGAGGAACCATGAGACGAACATCGCGCAGGGATTTTCTCAAATGGGCGGGAGCCGGAGCAGCTTGGGCGGCGGTCGGGCAGGGAAGGGTGGAGACCGGCGCGGCCTGGGCGGCGGGTCGTCCGGCCGGGACCGCAGCATTGGGTGCGAGAGAAGCGGGGAAGCCGGCGGCCACGGTCGAGGGCCCGGCCGCGGACGCGGGCGCCGGGACGGACCCGTTTTCCGGCCGCCTCGGCCTGGCCTCCTACACGACCAGGGAATTATCGCTGGATGAAACCCTGAAGTGGGCCAAGCGGCTGGGCTTGACCCATGTCTGCCTCAAGGATTTCCACCTCCCGATGAAGGCGACGGCGGCCCAGTTCGATGAGGTCAAAGCGAAATTCACCGCCGCCGGCCTCGATTTCCATGCCGTGGGCGTCGTTTACATGAAGACGCCGGCCGAAGTCGAAGCGGGATTTCTCTACGCCCGGAACGCCGGCGTCCGAATGATCGTCGGTGTTCCGAACCACGAGCTTCTTGACCTGGTCGAGGGCAAGGTCAAGGAGACAGGGATCCGCCTGGCGATCCATAATCATGGGCCGACGGACCGACTGTATCCGACGGGTCTCTCGGCGTTGCGGAAAATCGAAAACCGGGATCCCGGTTTGGGAATCTGTCTGGACATCGGCCACTCGTTTCGGGCGGGGGAGGATCCGGCGGAAGCGTTCCGAGCCTGCGGCGCGCGCATCCTCGAGGTCCATCTCAAGGATATCGACGTGCCCGGTGAAAAAGGCGGGCCGGTGGAGATGGGCCGGGGACGGATCGATCTTCCCGCGTTCGTCCGGGCCGTTGCCCGGTCGGAGTACCAAGGATATTTTTCGTTCGAGTATGAGAAGGACGGCTCGAATCCGATCCCAGGCCTGGCCGAATCCGTCGGCTATTTCCGCGGATTGAGCAGAGGGGTCAGGTCTTGTTTTATGGCGTTTTTTAGCAAGACCTGACCCCTTTGCTTTTACACGGTCCAGGGGGGGCGGTGCGGGTAATCGAGCCGGGCGTCGGCTTCCGCGTCTCCGATGAATCTCTCGGCCGACGGATCCCAGCGAAGCTTCCGGCCGAGCTTCATGGCGATGTGGGTCAGGATGCAGATGGTGTTGGACCGGTGGCCGATCTCGACCGATGCAACCGGGTCTTTCCGAGTCCTCATGCACTCGAGGAAA
>JAFGEN010000163.1 GCA_016931595.1 Candidatus Aminicenantota bacterium
GAGCGGCGGACGGTTGATGGAAAACCGGCCGTCGTTCTGGATCAGACGGCATTTTACGCCGAATCCGGCGGCCAGCCATGGGACCTCGGGACATTAGATGAAGCGCCGGTTCTCCAGGTTTTAGACGAGGACGGAACGATCGTGCATGTCCTGGAACGCGACATCCCCGGAGAGACGGTTTCCGGGAAGATCGACTGGGCCCGTCGCTTCGACCACATGCAGCAGCACACCGGGCAGCATATCCTGTCCCAGGCGTTCATCGAGGTCGTCAACGGGGAAACCAGGTCATTCCACCTGGGGACGGACGTCTCCACCCTGGAAATCGGAATCGGGCAGATGACCGACGAAACGCTCGACCGGGTCGAGCACCGGGCCGACGAGATCGTGTTTGAGGATCGTCCGGTGAAAACATATTTTGTCCCGGCCGGAAGGATCGCCGAGGTTCCCTTGCGACGTCCGCCCAAGGTCGAGGGGTTGGTCCGAGTCGTCGAAGTCGAGGGCTTCGATTATTCGGCTTGCGGCGGGACCCATGTCCGACGGACCGGGGAAATCGGCCTCATCAAAATGATCGCGTCCGAACGCATCCGGGGCAACCTCCGCTTCACCTTCGTCTGCGGCGGACGGGCCCTGGCCGATTACCAAGTCAAGGCGCGCGTCTGCCGGGGACTGGCGGGGAAGTTCAATGTCCAGGACAAGGACGTCGCGGCATCGGTGGAAAAGATGGGGACGGAGTTGAAGGACGCCAGGAAGCGTCTCAAGACGCTCGAACAGACCGCGGCCGGCTACGAGGCGAGGGAGCTGGCGGCTTCGGCCGAGGGGAATATTGTTGCCCGGGTTTTTAAGGAAAAGAGCCCCGAGGGGGCCAAAGCCCTGGCCCTGAGCTTGGTCCGGTCGGGCTCGTTTATTGCGGTTTTCGCCGCCCGCAGCGAGGCCAAGGCCCATCTCGTCCTGGCCCGGTCTGAGTCGGCGACCGTGGATTTACGGCCGCTGGCGGCGGACCTGGCCCCGCTTTTTAACGGCAAGGGCGGGGGAGGGGCGTCGCTGGTTGAGATGGCCGGGGACGGGGACGCCGATTTGGAAGCGCTCGTCGCTGGGGCCGCCGCGCGCTTGAAGACCATGGTTTAAAAACGGTGTCAGGTCTCGAAAAAAAGTTGAAAATTGAGACCTGACCCCCCTGCTTTATTCGTAGCGGAGGGAGACGATGGGATCGACGCGGGAGGCCTTTCGGGCCGGGAAGATTCCGAAAAACAGCCCGACCGAGATCGAAACGAACAAACCCAGGAAGATCGACCAGCCGGTGACGGCGGCCGGAAGGGGAGTGGCCGCCCGGACGAGCAGGGCGATGCCGAATCCGGCCAGCATCCCGAGGATGCCGCCGGTTCCGGTCAGGAACATCGCCTCGACCAGGAACTGGCGAAGGATGTCCGAGGACATGGCCCCCAGGGCTTTTCGAATGCCGATCTCCCGGGTCCGCTCCTTGGCCGCGACCAGCATGATGTTCATGACCCCGATCCCCCCGACCAGGAGGCCGATGGAGGAGATGACGACCATCACCAGGTAGGCCGCCCCGGTGATCTGGTTATAGAGGTCGAGCATCGTATCCTGGGTGTAAATGGTGAAGTCATCAGGTCGGCCCGGAGGGACTTTCCTTCGGACCCGGAGAGCGCTCCGAATCTGCTCGATGGTTTCATTGATCGTCCCCGGCTCGCGGGGAACGGCGGCGATCTCGATATTTTCCAGGTCGTAGGGGTAGTATTTCATCAGCGTCGTGATCGGGATGCCGACGAAGTTGTCCCGGCTCTGCCCGAACATCTGGCCGCGCTTGTTGAGAACCCCGACGACAGTGAAATTCTCCGGGCCGATTCGGATCGTCTTCCCAAGGGGAGATTGGTGGGGAAAAAGGGTGTCGGCCAGCTCGAATCCGAGCATGCAGGTCCGGGCGTTGTGTTCGATTTCCGAGGTCGTCAGGAAACGTCCCTCCTTGGGCGCGTAGAGGCTGAAAACCGTGGTGAACCGGTCGTTGACTCCGATGATGATCGAACCGTCGCTTGTTCGGCCCTGGTACTTGATCTCGATGGCCTGTGAGAACGATGGGACGATGTCGACGGAGACGGCCTTGACCAGGTCGCAGTCCTTCTCCAAAGCCATGGCGTCGGCGTAGGAGATATCCTTCCGCCGGCGCTCCTCGGCCGACATCTCGACCATCCGGACGGGGTCGTATTTGGAGATCAGGATGAGGTCCGAACCGGCCGACTGGAGCTCCTGGAGAAACGAAGCGTTCAGCCCCTGGATGATGGAGACCATCCCGATGACGGTCATGACCCCGATCATAATCCCCAGGAGGGTAAGGAACGAGCGGAGTTTATGGGTTCGGATGGAATCGAAGGCCATCCCGATGATTTCCCGGTTGAGGCCGGATCTCATATCTCGCTCCGGAGGGCCTCGACCGGGTCGAGCCGGGCCGCTTTATTGGCCGGATAAATGCCGAAAAACAGCCCGAGCGATGTCGACATGACGATGGCGACGATGACGCTGGCGGGGTCGACGGTTGAGGGAAGGTCGGTCGCGGCCGAGACGAGCTTGGCCACGCCCAGGCCGAGAACGATCCCGACCGCCCCGCCGACGCCGGCGATCGTCGACGACTCGATGAGAAATTGCAGGAGGATATCCTTGCGGCGGGCCCCGATGGCCATCCGGATGCCGATCTCCTTGGTCCGCTCGGTCACGGCCACGAGCATGATATTCATGACCACGATGCCGCCGACCAGAAGGGCGATCGAGGCGATACCGATCATGGCGAAATAGATCCCGTTGGTCGCGGTCTTGTAAAAGCTGATGAAGGTCTCGGACGTCCGAAAGGAGAAGTCGTCCGGCGTGTCGTAGGGGACTTTCCGCTTGCTTCGGAGGATCGTCCGGACTTCCTCCTGGGCTCGGGCCATGGCCTCCTGGGACGAGGTATGGACGTTGATCTGGATCGAACGGCGCGAGCCGAAGGATTTGAGGAACGTGGTGATCGGGATCCGGACGTAGTTGTCCTGGCTGAACCCCATGATCTTGCCCCGCTTCGTTCCCACCCCGACGACCCGGAAGTTCTTCCCTCCGACCTTGATCGTCCGTCCGATCGGGTCCCGGCCGGCGAAGAGTTTTTCAGCCACATCGGCTCCGATCACGGCCGATGTCCGGGACCGTTCCTCTTCTTCGGGCAGAAGGTGGCGGCCGCCGTCCAACTCGATGACCGAACCGATCAAATGATCGACGGCCGTGACGCCGGAAACGTCGGTGTTCTGGATTTCGGCCGACCCGAATTTCACCGTCCGGCCGGTCCCGGTCGAGGCCCCGACCAGCTCGCAGGCGGGGCATTTGTCCCGGAGGAGTCTCATGTCCTCCATGGTGAGGTCGCGGCGCTTCAGCTGCTCCAGGTAATCCTTGAGCGAAGTGCCGATCATGGAGAACTTGCTGACCGAGAAGTCATTGGCCCCGAAAAAAGCCATCTTGGTGTAGACGTACCGGTTGAGTCCCTGGATGACCGAGACCACGGCGATGATCGTCAAAACGCCGATGATGATGCCCAGGAGGGTTAAAAAGGTCCGGAGCTTGTTGGACCAGAGGGAGCCGAAGGCCATCCCGACCGATTCTCCGACGTTAATCCTGGACATGGGCGCATTTCGGAAGATGAGTGTTCACGCTTTTTTATACGAAACCCGTCACTCAAAGTTCACCTTGCGCCTTCTTGCTTGACAACCCGGAAAGAGTCCGCAAGAATGTTCGTGTCGACCGGGTCGATCCCGGCGCGCTTCCCGGGAAGGAGTCATTCATGAAACGATTGATTGTCGTCGCCCTGGCCCTGGTTCTTATCGGAGCGGCTGCCGCCCAGTCTTACGCCCTCGTCGGCCTCTACGCCGGCGGTTTCGGCGGAATTTCCACTCAAAAATTCAGTTTCCAGGACGTCTCCTTCGATACCAATACGACCTTTCTCTATGGGCTCCGGTTCGGCCTCCAGGCGGCGATGATCGCCGTGGAGGTCAATTACTACCGGGCCGGCCACAATGTCGAAATGGAGGATTTTTTCCTGTTCAATTGGGATGGGATGGAGAACGATCTCAGCTATATCGGGGCGAATGTCCGGCTGATGATCCCGGCCCCGCTTCTCCGGCC